>NZ_RAWG01000200.1 GCF_003611735.1 Corallococcus sicarius
GCCACGGCGCCGGGGGACGGGATGCAGGGGGACGCGCTCCTGGGCGCGGCGAGGGCGGCGGCCCTGGCGGCGGCGCCCGGCGAGACGCGCGTCAGCGGCCCGTTGCTGTACCGGCTGGCGCTGGGGGAGCGCTCGGTGGTGGTGGCGGACGCGGCGCTGGTGCGGCTGTTCGAACTCTTGCGCCGGCTGGCGGCGAGCCCGTTGCCGGTGCTCATCCACGGGGAGACGGGCGCGGGCAAGGAGAACGCGGCGTGGGCGGTGCACCACTGGTCGCGGAGAGCCTCGCAGCCGTTCGTGGCGCTCAACTGCGCGGCGCTGCCGGAGGGCCTGGTGGAGGCGGAGCTGTTCGGCCACGAGCGGGGCGCCTTCTCCGGCGCGGACCGGGCGCGCGAGGGGCTGCTGGAGCGGGCCAGCGGTGGGACGCTGTTCCTGGACGAGGTGGCGGAGCTGTCGCTGCCCATCCAGGCGAAGCTCTTGCGCGCGTTGGATCAGCAGGTCATCACCCGGCTGGGGGACTCGCGCGAGCGGCCCGTGGACCTGCGCGTGGTGGCGGCCACGCACCGGGTGCTCGCGGACGAGGTGAAGGCCGGGCGCTTCCGGCAGGACCTGTTCTTCCGCCTGTCCGCGGCGGTGGTGGTGCTGCCGCCGCTGAGGGACAGGCCGCGGGAGCTGCCCCTGCTGGCGCGGGCCTTCCTGGAGGACGCCTGCGCGAGGACGGGCCGCCCGCCGCTGCACCTGTCCGCCGCGACCATGGGGGTGCTGGGCGCGCACGCGTGGCCGGGGAACGTGCGCGAGTTGAAGAACGCGCTGGAGTACGCAGTGGCCACGTCACCTGGGCCGGTGGTGGAGCCGTCGCACCTGCCGGCGTCCCTGTGGTCGGGAGAGGTGCCGCTGGAGCGGGACGTGGCGCCGGAGGGTGATGTGGGGCCGCGCGCGTTCAGCAACCTGGCCGAGGAGCTGCGGACGCTGGAGCGGCAGCGGATGGTGGAGGCGCTGGAGGCGACGGGCGGGGTGCAGACGCGCGCGGCGCAGCTCATCGGCATGCCGCTGCGCACGTTCGCGTTCAAGCTGAAGCAGCACCGCATCGCCTCGCGAGGAAGGGGACCGGCGGTGGAATGAGGAGCGGGGACCTCCCACCGTGGCAGCCCCCCGCGACGTTCGGGGAGTACCGCCTGTTGCAGCCGCTGGGCCGGGGCGCGATGGGCGACGTGTACCTCGCGCACGACACGGTGTTGGATCGACTGGTGGCGGTGAAGTTCATCGCGGGTGTCGCGCCCGACGAGGTCCAGCGCGAGCGCTTCCGCACCGAGGCGCGCGCCATCGCCCGGGTGCAGCATCCGAACGTGGTGGGCATCCACCGCGTGGGCGAGGTGAGGGACCGGCCCTACCTGGTGTCGGAGTTCCTGCGTGGGGACAGCCTGGACCGGCTGTCACGGCCGGTGCCGTGGGCGCGCGTGTTGGAGCTGGGCCTCGGGCTGGCGCGAGGGCTCGCGGCGGCCCACCGGCAGGGCGTGCTGCACCGGGACCTCAAGCCCGCGAACGCGCTCGTGACGGAGGACGGGCAGGTGAAGCTGCTCGACTTCGGCGTGGCGAAGCTGCTCGACGTGGCGCATGTCCCCGTCGGGCGCGTCCTCCCGCCGGACGTCCCGAAGGAGGTGGAGGGTGCCGCGACCGTGGACCTTCCGGGGGGAACGGGCACCGCGCGGAGCGGTGCCTCCCGGCGGAGCGAGACGGCAGGGCTCATGGAAGCGGAGTCCTCGCGGTCGACCGCGACCGTGGATCCGATTGAACCCCCGCACGGTCCCATGGACCTCGGATCCACGGGCCGCATCGGGACCCCGCTCTACATGGCGCCCGAGGTCTGGCGGGGTGAGCCGGCCACCGCGCGCAGCGACATCTTCTCCCTGGGCGTGCTCCTGTACGAGCTGTGCGGAGGCACGCTGCCCGGACCCCGCGCGGACGCTCCGCTCCAGCCCCGGAGCTTCGCGCGCCTGGACGTGGCCGTGCCCCAGGTCGATGCCGCCTTCGCCGGAGTGCTCGCGCGCTGTCTCGCGCATGATCCGTCCGAGCGCTTCGACTCCGCGGACGCCCTGCGCGAAGCGCTGGAGTCGCTCTCCACGCGCTCCGCCACGACGACCCGGTCCCGGCCCCGGTGGATGCGGGTGGCGCGGGTGCTCGCGCTCCCACTGTTGGCAGGGACGCTCGGACTGTCGGGCCACTGGCTCTCCGAACGCTCCCGGCGCCTGGAGGTGGAAGCGGCGCTGTCCTCCGTCGCGCCCATGCTGGACGACGGCCGGGCCCTGGGCGCCCGTGTTGAAACGCTCCGCACGGCGGCCTTCACCGCGTTCGACTCGGACCGCACGTCACTCGCGGAGGACACCTGGGCCCAGGCCCTGTCCCTGGGCGCGACGCAGGCCCGGCGCTACGAGGAGGCCACCACCGTCCTCGATGCCGCGCGGGCGCGCATCGGCGGGGACCCGATCAAGCCGTTGGAGCAGGCCCTGGCAGATGTGCTCTTCGAGCGCATCCTCATCGCGGAGCGGGACCGCGCCCACCAAGCGCGGACGGCCCTGCTTCAACGCCTGGAGAAGGTGGATCCCAGCACGAGCCAACGGCTGACCGAGCCCGTGCGGATGGACCTGGACAGCGACCCTCCCGGCGCCGTCGTCCAGGTCGAAGGCGTCGAAGTCCGGGAGCCGCGGACGCTCGGCACGACGCCCATCACCTCGGGCCCCACGCTGCGGCCCGGCTCATACCTGCTCACGTTCACGCGGCCGGACCGACCTCCCGTGCGCTACCCCGTGCTGCTGGGGCGCGGTGGCACCTTCCAGGCCCGCGTCGTCCTCCCCGAGCACGTCCCGGATGGCTACGTCTACGTGCCCCCGGGCCGCTTCCTCTACGGCAGCGGCGACGACGAGACCATCCGCCGCACCGTGGTGCGCACGCGTCCGCTGCACCCGCTCACCACGGGCGCCTTCCTCATCGCCCGCCACGAGGTCACCTACGCGGACTGGCTCACCTGGCTGCGCGCCCTGCCTGCCTCGGAGCGCGCCGCACGCAGGCCCCGGGGCACGAACTACTTCGGCACCATCGAGCTGCTCCCGAACCGGGACGGCACCTGGACCTTCCACCTGGAACACGAGGGCGTCGCCTACCGCGCGAGGGAAGGGGAGCCGCTGCGCTACCACGACCGCGAGCGCCGCGCCGAACAGGACTGGCGCCGCTTCCCCGTGTCCGGCATCTCCTGGGAGGACGCCCGCGCGTACGTCGCCTGGCTGGACGCCACGGGCCGCGTCCCCCGTGCGCGCCTGTGCACCGAACGCGAGTGGGAGCGCGCCGCCCGGGGCGCGGATGGCCGCGACTACCCGCACGGCCTGCTGCTCGCGCCGGATGACGCCAACTTCGACGCCACCTATGGCCGCAAGCCACGCGCCTTCGGGCCGGACGCGGTGGGCTCGCACCCCACGTCCAACAGTCCCTTCGGCGTGGCGGACCAGTCCGGCAACGTCTGGGAGTGGCTGGTGACGGACACCGCCGGCACGCCCGCGTATGGCGGCGGGTCGTTCTACCAGGACGCGCTCACCGCCCGGGTCCTCAACCACGGCGACGGCGAGCCGCGCACACGCTTCCCATTCATCGGGATGCGCGTGTGCGCGTCCGTGCCGTGACGGGCCCAACCTGTCCGACAGTCGGACAGGTTCAGAGATCGCGCCCCGGAAGCTGCCCCACCGCGGGCAGGTAGCCCAGGTCCCGCACGAACGTGAACCCGGACGGCGCCTCCGTGGACGTCGCGAAGACGCCCGGCATCGAATGCCGCCACAGCTTCAGGGGCCGGCGCTGGCCCGTGCTGGTCGTGTCGACGGCGCTGTACAGGTAGCCCTCGATGCCCAGGTCTCCATTCAAGGCCCTGAGGGAATAGCCGGAGACGCCGTCGCACGACGCGGAGTCCGTGAGCAGGTAGCGCCCCACGCTGTTGGCACACCGGTACAGCGGCTTGATGAAGGCCCCCATGCTCTTCTTGTGGGCTGCGGGCAGCTTCGCGGAGAGCAGGGGCCCCTCCATGCGCACCGGGACGAATGAGGCCGGCTCATCCGCCAGCCCATCCCCATTGAGGTCCACGTCGTACGCGGACACGTCCTGGCCCCATGCGTGCTCCGTCACCTCCACCGCCACCGAAGTGGTCGTCACGAAGCCCGTGTCCCCGCGCTTGAACGTCACCAGCGCCTGGTCGATGAAGAGCGAATAGGACACGAGCAGCGTCTGGTCGGAGGCTGCCGCCAGGTTGTAGTCCTCACAGGGCCTGGTGCGGACGTGCAGGTCGAGCGCGCGGTTCACGCACGTGGCCTCCAGCGCCAGGCTGTCCCAGCGCTTCTTGCCCAGGCACAGCGGCCGGACCGCACCGCACTCGCTCATCTGCCACACCGCCTCCAGCGCGTAGCCCTCCCGCCCCTGGGTCTGCGGCACGTGGCCGTCGCTCCCTCGCGCCAGCGCGTTCTGGATGCCCATGAAGGTCAGGGGCGTCCCATCCAGCGTGTTGCTGCGCCCCTCGCCGCAATAGTCCGCCATCGCCATGCGCGTGCAGAGCTGGTGGTAGTCGCGCGCGGTGGCCTCCGGGTAGGCACCGGCCCAGGGCGGATACCCCCAGTCGATGCACTTGGCGATGACGCCGCCGCCCACGAAGAACGGCTGGGTCGCGGTGCCCTCGTTCCTCGGCGCGCACGCGAACGTGAAGTAGTCCGGGTTCGGTGTCAGCTCGCCCCCGGCGGACCACGCGTGCGGCACCACGAGCGCGAACCCGCTGCCGCTCGGGCACAGGGGCACGGGCTGACGGTCGTCCGTGGAGGCCGTCACGCGGAACTCCCAGCGCGCCGCGCCGGACGCGAGCAACTCCGGCGTACACGCGGCCGTGGGCCCCGTGATGTCCTCATGACAGCGGGCCTCTTCGATGACGAGCTTCACCGTGCGACCCTCGAACGGCGCGTGGAAGGTCGTCTTCACGAGCCCGGGCCCGTCCAGGAACCGCGGCGTCGAGGCCGGCGGATTGCCCGTGGTGCAGCCCTGGACCACCATCACGCGCCCGCCCGCCAGCATCAACGCCTTCGCCGTGGAGCACTGCGCGCCAGCGGGAGGAGGGGACGGCTCCACCGAGGCCAGCGGGATGTTGATGGACTCGAAACGCTCCGTTCCATGCAGCTGCGTTCCCTGCGCGCTGTTCGTCGGCGGAGGTTCCGCCCCCGCGCCCAGGCTCGCCAACATCACCGAGCCCAGGAGCCACCGCTTCCACGTCTGATGGGATGCCCGCATGTCTTCGTCTCCCGCGTGCATGCGGATCCACGGGGCGCAGGAGCGCACCCCACCGCCGCAATCGCTCTCGCACGGACGGGTACGCCGGGGACGCGAGATATTCGAAAAGGCCCCGAATGGATCCGGCGCCGGATCCACGGGCCTGTGCAAGCCTTGCCGTGCGTGCAAGGTCCGCACGACCGCCAGCGCACCCCCTTGTGCAAACCTTGCACGATGGAGGCCCCCCGACGCGGGCACGGCCCCTGGCACGCGCCGTGCTCAGGGTCCCGGAGCATTCCAACCATCACCCACCATCACCACGGGCGGCGCACGTCGCCGCCGTGAGGGGGAAGTCATCATGAAGAAGGCACTGTTTGGCGCGGCGCTGTTCCTGGGCGTCGGCTGCGGCGGCGAAGCGCTCGAGTCCCCGACGCGGACCGAGACCGAGACGCCCGCCGCCACGGAGACGAAGGGCCTGCTCACCAGCGTGCGCCTGGACAACGGCAACGTCGTGGAGTTCTACGAGCTGCAGCCGGGCGAGGTCATCGTCACGGAGGCGGGCCAGTACCCCAACCCGCCCGCGTCCTCCATCGCGGCCCTGGAGCCGGTGGCGGCGTACCGCGAGCTGACCGGTGGCCGTGAAGTTCCGGCCGCGCTCTCCGCCGCGCAGGCCCGGCTGGAGGCGGCCCGCGCCAAGGCGCCCTCCGTTCCGCTCCAGGCCCAGGGCCCCGCGATGGACGCGTCCGCCCAGGCCGGCGCTCCCCAGGCGGACGGCGTGCGCGCCGCGGCGGGCCCGTGCGACCTGAGCTGGTTCCAGAGCAACTTCTGCCTCAGCGGCAATGACTACCACATGTGCCTGACCAACTGGGCGGGCGGCGCCTGGGTGCAGATCAACGGCGCGGACTACCACTACACCGCGGTGTGCCCGTACAGCGGCAGCGTGGTGATGAACGTCGCCGGGCAGGGCATCTGGTCGGTGCAGCAGGGCGCCTACCGCTGGGCCTCGCGCAGCGCGTCCAACTTCACCTTCCGCACGGACATCACGAACGCGGCGAACTCCAGCTTCCACTTCGCGTCGAACGTGAACTACTGACCTGACACCCTCCGGGCGGTAGTACCGTGTCCCCCCTCCGACCCATACGAAGAGGGGGGACATGCCCATCCACCGCCGCGTCCTGGCCGCAGTCGCGTTCTTCTCGCTGTCCGGCGTCGCCGGGGCCCAGACACCGCCCACGCCCACGGCGCCGCCTCCGAAGCCGCCGTCGGCGTATGAGCTGACGCCTGAGCGCGCCGCGCACCTGCGTGCGCACTACACGAAGTACGACGTGCGCATCCCCATGCGCGACGGCGTGAAGCTCTACACGTCCTTCTACGTCCCCAACGACGCCAGCCCCACGAAGCGCTACCCCGTGCTGCTGATGCGCACGCCGTATTCGGTGGAGCCCTATGGCGTGGACCGCTACCCCAGGAGCCTGGGGCCCGCGGGCTTCGAGAAGGACGGCTTCATCTTCGCGTTCCAGGACGTGCGCGGCCGGTTCATGTCCGAAGGCGAGTTCGTCAACGTGCGCCCCCACCGCGCCAGCAAGCGCGGCAAGGAGGTGGACGAGAGCAGCGACACCTACGACACCATCGAGTGGCTGGTGAAGCGCGTGCCGAACAACAACGGCCGCGTGGGGATGTGGGGCATCTCCTATCCGGGCTTCTACACGTCCGCGGGCGCCATCGACTCGCACCCCGCGCTCAAGGCGGTGTCGCCTCAGGCGCCCATCGCGGACTGGTTCTGGGACGACATGCACCGGCATGGCGCCTTCAACCTGCAGCTCGCCTTCAGCTTCTTCTCCGCCTTCGGCAAGCCGCGCCCCGCGCTCACCGACGACACGGAGTGGAAGAACTTCGAGTTCGGCACCCCGGACGCCTACCAGTTCTTCCTGGACATGGGCCCGCTGGCCAACGCGGACGCGAAGCACTTCCGAGGCGACGTCGGCTTCTGGAAGGAGATGGCCGCGCACCCCAACTACGACGCCTTCTGGCAGGCGCGCAACCTCCTGCCGCACCTGCGGAACATCAAGGCCGCGGTGATGGTGGTGGGCGGCTGGTACGACACCGAGGACCTCTACGGCCCGCTGCGCACCTACGCCGCCATCGAGAAGCAGAACCCCGGCATCGCCAACACGCTGGTGATGGGCCCCTGGTCCCACGGCGGCTGGACGCGCGAGGGCACTGGCCTGGGCGACGCGGAGTTCGGCTTCACCACGTCGGACACCTACCAGGACCTGGTGCTCGACTTCTTCAAGCACCACCTCAAGGGAGGGGCGGCCCCGGCCATCCCGGAGGCGCTCGTCTTCGAGGGCGGCGCCAACCGCTGGCGCCGCCTGGACGCGTGGCCTCCCAAGGGCGTGAAGGAGACGCGGCTGTTCTTCCAGCCCCAGGGCGCGCTCACGTACCAGGCGCCTTCGGTGAAGACGGCGTCGTTCGACGAGTACGTCAGCGACCCGGCAAAGCCCGTGCCCTACACGCAGGACCTGAGCCCCGGCTGGTCGAAGAACTACATGGCGGAGGATCAGCGCTTCACGTCGCGCCGGCCGGACGTGCTCGTCTACCAGACGCCGCCGCTGGAGAAGGACCTCACGCTCGCCGGCCCGCTGGAGGCGGAGCTGTGGGTGTCCACCACCGGCAGCGACGCGGACTGGGTGGTGAAGCTGGTGGACGTGAACCCCGGCAAGCTGCCCGGCTGGAAGAAGGCGCAGGACGAGGCCGGCGAGCGCAACCGGGGCCACCAGCAGACGCTGGTGCGCGGCGAGCCGTTCCGGGGCCGCTTCCGCGACGGCTACGTGCAGCCCAAGCCCTTCACGCCCAACGAGGTGACGAAGGTGCGCTTCGTCATCAACGACGTGTTCCACACCTTCAAGCGCGGCCACCGACTGCAGGTGCAGGTGCAGTCCAGCTGGTTCCCGTTCATCGACCGGAACCCGCAGACCTTCGTGCCCAGCATCTACGAAGCGAAGGAGTCCGACTTCGTGCGCGCCATGCACCGGGTGCACCATTCGGCGGCGCACCCGAGCGCCCTGAAGGTCTCCGTGCTTCCGGCGTTGGACGACTAGGCACCAGTCCGGCGCGCGGGGTCTGCTAGGCTCGCGCGCCGTCACGGTGCGCTCGAGCCAGCCGCTTCACCCCGCATCAGCCGACGACGGGAGGGACATGAGCGGTCAGGACCGGACCGACGTCGGGCTGGTGCAGCTCGACGGCACCATGGGGGACGGGGGAGGCCACATCCTCCGCTCGGCGCTGAGCCTGTCGCTCATCACCGGGCGCCCGTTCCTGCTCACCCGCCTGCGCGAGCACCGGGAGCCCCCGGGCCTCAGGCCCCAGCACCTGGCGTACGTGCGCGGCGCGGAGGCCCTGAGCAGCAGCACCAGCGAGGGCGCCGTCGTGGGCGCGTCCGCGTTCCACTTCAGCCCGGGCCCGGTGCGCGCGGGGGACTACCTGCTGGAGGTCGGCACCGCGGGCAGCACGCCGCTGCTCTTCCAGTGCCTCGTGTATCCGCTGGCGCTCGCGGGCGGAGGCCGGCTCACGCTGCGCGGGGCCACGCACCTGCCCCACAGCCCCAGCTTCCACGCGCTCACGGGTGCCTGGCAGCCGGTGGCCCGCGCGTACGGGCTGCCCGTGCAGCTGTCGCTCGCGCACGCGGGCTTCTACCCGGAGGGCGCGGGCGAGTTCACCGCGGAGGTGGGCGCCCCGGTGGAACCGCCGCTGCGCGTGGACCTGCCCGCGCGGGGCGTGCTGCGCGAGGTGCGGGTGATGTCCTTCGTGGGAGGGCTGCCCTTCGCCGTGGCGGAGCGTCAGTCGCGCGCCGCGGTGGCCGCGCTGCGGGAGCGGGGCATCCTGGCGGAGGCGGACAACCGGCCGCTGCCGGTGACGCGCTCGCAGGGCACGGTGACGTTCGTGCTGGCGCAGTTCGAACACACCGTCGCGGCCTTCACGTCCCTGGGGGACCGGGGCCACGACGCGGAAGGCGTGGGCCGCGAGGCGGCGGAGGCGCTCGCCCGGTTCATGGAGACGGGCGGGGCGCTGGACGAATACCTGGCGGAGCAGCTGCTCCTGCCAGCGGCGCTGCTCGCATCCGGGAGGCTGGGGCCGGTGACGCCGGGCACCACGCGCTTCACCGCCGCGCGCGTCACCGGGGATCTGCTCACCCAGGCGGAAGTGCTGGAGCGCTTCCTGCCGGTGCGGATCCGCGTGGAGCCGGGTGGAGCGGTGGAGGTCCGCCCCGCGTGATCTAGGCTTCGTCCTCGCCGGGGCGGTCGTGGATGCCGAAGGTGTTGCTCGCGGACATGTCCTTCACGGTGCCGCGGTAGGCGCGGATGGCGAAGGGCGTGGCCACCAGGAAGACGATGCCGACCAGGCCGATGGCCATCCACGGGATGGGCGTCTCCTTGATCTGCACGTCCTTGCCGTAACCGTTGAGGTTGTTGCCCATGGCGCGCGCCTTCGCGGCGTCCTTCTCCTCCTGGGTCAGCTCCTTGCGGTTCTGGAAGTCCTGGGGCTGGCGGCGCGGTGGCTGGGCCAGGACAGCACCACCCCACACGAGGGCGAGGACGAGAACAAGCCGGGAGAGGGAGGGAGGGGACATGGCCCCTGAGCCTAACAGAGCCTCCCGGCGCGATGAACAGGGGTTGCTTCATACACCCCGGGCCGTTACCCGCGCCGCATGCTCCGGCTTCCCTTCGTCCTCCTGGCCAACCTGTTGATCGGCTTGCGCCTGCTGCTGGGCCTGCCCTTTCGTCTGATGGCGGTGCGTCAGCGGCCCACGTGGGTCCGGTTCCGGCTGACGGGGAACCTGCCGTACCGGCCCCGCCCCGGGCCGCGCTTCCGGCTGGGGGGCACCCCGGTGGAGCCCGCCACGGTGGCGTCGCTGGAGGACTTCGGCCGGGCGCTGCGGACGCTCGCCGCCGACCCGAAGGTGGAGGGCATCCTCCTGGAGCTGGAGAACCTCACCCTGGCGGACGCCCGGCGTGACGCGTTGTTGACGTTGATCTCCGACTTCCAGGCCGCGGGCAAGCGGGTGGTGTCCTGGTCGGTGATGGTGGACACGTCGGCCTACCCCATCCTCGGCGCGGCGGACGAGGTGTTGCTCGCCCCCATGGGCCGCGTGGACCTGGTGGGCTTCGCCGCGGAGGCCACGGTGCTGGGCGAGGCCTTCGGACGGGTGGGCATCCACGCCCACTTCGCCCGTCGGGGCGACTACAAGACGGCGCCGGAGCTCTTCACGGACGGCACGGTGTCCGACGTGCAGCGTCAAACGCTGGAGACGTTCCTGGACGAGCGCTACGCCGTCCTCGTGGACGCCATCGCAAGGGACCGGGGCAAGACGCCGGAGGAGGCGAGGGCGCTCATCGACGCCGGGCCCTACAGCGCGAAGCGGGCGCTGGAGGCGGGGCTGGTGGACGGGCTGGTCCACGAGGCGGACCTGGGCGCGCACCTGGGCCTGGAGTCGAAGAAGAAGGCGGCCCACGATGATGAGACCCCGGTGCCGACCTTCAGCGCGTACCTGGCGACGCAGCCCTTCCCTCCGGTGCGCTGGCGGCGGCTGCGGCGCAAGCCCCGGCTGGCGGTGGTGGACGTGGCGGGCATCATCGTCCCGGGCAGCGGAGGCTCGGGCCGGTTCGCGGCGGCGGACACGGTGGTCAAGGCGCTGCGACAGGCGGCGCGCGACCCGCGCTCGAAGGCGGTGGTGCTGGCGGTGGCCAGCCCGGGCGGCTCGGCGCTCGCGTCGGAGCAGATGCTGGAGGCGGTGAAGCGGGTGGCGAAGCAGAAGCCCGTCATCGCCTACGTGGACAAGGTCTGCGCGAGCGGCGGGTACATGGCGGCCATCGGCGCGAAGGAGATCTGGTCCGCGCCGCACGCCGTGGTGGGCTCCATCGGCATCTTCCAGGGCAAGTTCGAATACGGAGACCTGCTGGACAAGCTGGGCGTGCGGAGCACCACGGTGACGCGGGGGCAGAACGCGGCGTTCGGTTCCGGCTCGCGGGGCTTCACGCCGCACGAGCGCGCCGCGCTGGAGCGCGAGGTGGAGGAGGGCTACCAGACGTTCCTGGAGCTGGTGGCGCAGGCGCGCGGCAGGACGAAGGAGGAGATCCACCAGCTCGCGGAGGGCCGGGTGTACTCGGGGCTGCGCGCGAAGGACGCGGGGCTGGTGGACCGCATCGGCGGCTTCGAGGAGGTCTGCCGCTACGCCATGGACGAGGCGCGCGTGTCCTCGGAGGACTTCGAGATCCACCGCTTTGGCCGAGGGGCCCGCTCGCGGCTGTCGCTGCTGAAGCTGCTCGCGGCGGCGGCGCACCCGACCTCCTACGCCTTCTGCACCACGGCCTGGGGCCTCTGGGGCTTCGGCACGACGGAGCCCATCGACTAGCATGGGGCCATGGCCCGTTCCTGCCCGGTGTGCCCCAGCCAGCCGTTGAACGCCGTCCAGGCATCGGACGTGGAAGTGGACGTCTGTCCGCGCTGCCATGGCCTGTACTTCGACCGGGGAGAGCTGGAGCGCTTTCCGGATCGCCCCTCGCTCAAGCCGCTGCTGGCCACGGCGAGGCAGGCTCCGTCGCGCTGCCGCAAGGGGGGCCACGTGGTGCCGCGCGCCCTGGCGAGCTGTGCCACCTGTCGCAGCGAACCCGTGGGCTGTCCGGGCTGCGGCGCGAGGCTTTCGCTGGTGTCCGCGCGCGTGTGCACGGTGGACCTCTGCACGCAGTGCGGGGGGACGTGGCTGGACGCGGGCAAGTTCGAGTCGCTCGAAAACGCCACGGTGACGGCGCCGCCCCCGGCGCCCAAGGCCGCGCAGGGCTGGGAGGTCGCCCCCGCGACGGATGGCGGCGCCGACCCCTGGCTGGCCCCGGGCGCCACGGCCCCGCTGCCGCCGTCACATTCGCCCTCGGGCGGCTACGGCCTCAGTTCGCCGCTGGCCTGTGTCCAATGCGGGCTCGCGCTTCCAGTGGCCCACGCCTGGGCCTGGAACGGCGACCTCTACTGCGGCAACCACCACCCGAAGGGCGCCGTGTCGGGCTCGAGCCTGCCCAAGCACCGCCACCCGGAAGCCGTGCCGAGCCTGGACGTGGCGGACAAAATCGAGCTGGGAGAGCTGGTGCACTGGTTCGTCCAGCTCCTGCGCCGCTACTAGCCGCCCCCCTGACCCGCCGTGCAGGGGAGGGCAGGGTGTCATTGCGACCACGCGGACGCCCGGAGATTGCTCCCCCCGGGCACGGGGTCTACCCTGCCGCGCCAGTCATGCCGCGCCTTGCTCCCCTAAGCCTCCTGCTCCTCGGCACCGCCTGCGCCACCGCGTCGCGGGAGCCCGCGTCCGTGGCGGAGGCCTACGCGAAGGCGCTGGAGGAGAACCGGCTGTCGGACGCCTACCGCCTGACGACCGGAGGGCCGGAGGGGGAGGTCGCCTTCCTGGACGAGTACTCCGACGAGAAGGCCCGCCGCGAGCGCGCCGCCGCCGTGCGCACCGGCACGGGCGTGCTGGAGGCCCGGGCCCCGTCCGTCACGCTCGCCCGTCAGGGTGAGGACTGGCGCGTGGTGGAGTCCCGCCCCGCGGACGTGCCCCGGGCGGCGCTCCGGAAGTTCCTCGACGAGGTGGAGTCCCGCGACTGGAAGGGCGCCTGGGGCCTGCTCGCCTCGCCCCTGCGCGCGCGCTACACCCCGGAGCGCCTGCGCGAGGACTTCGAGCGCGAACCCCTCGCGAAGGAGCGCCTGCGCCGCGCGCGCCTGTCCCTCAATACGCATGTGCGCGTGGCGGCGGGCGAGGCCCTGTTCCCCCTGGGAGAGGAGCGCGCCGTGCGCCTGGTGCTCGAGGACGGGGAGTACCGGGTGGCGGCCATCGAATGAAGGCCAGAAGCAGCGCGCCCCCAGACGCAGCGATGGCCGGTGCACCCTCCGGCCCCTCGCGTTAAACGACGTTGACAGCCCCCGGAGTGCTGGCAATCTCCGCCCCCCTTCAAGCGTGCAAACGCCCGTTTTCAAAAGGTTTCAGGTGTCCCGATGAGCGTTTCCCAGGCCGACGTGATGACGGCCATGTCGAAGGTGATCGATCCCGAGCTGCACATCGACCTCGTGAAGGCCGGGATGGTGAAGGACGTCCGCGTCACGGGCGACACGGTGAAGCTGAAGATTGAGCTGACCACGCCCGCGTGTCCCATGAAGGGGAAGATCCAGGCGGACGCGGAGGCGGCGCTCAAGGCCGTGCCGGGCCTGAAGACCTTCGACATCGAGTGGGGTGCCCAGGTGCGCGGCGTCGCTGGCGGCTCCGGTGGCGGCACGGCGCTGCTGCCCGGCGTGAAGAACATCCTGCTCGTGGGCGCCGGCAAGGGCGGCGTGGGCAAGAGCACGGTGGCGGTGAACCTGGCCGCGTCGCTCGCGCAGCACGGCGCCAAGGTGGGCCTGCTGGACGCGGACTTCTACGGCCCGTCGGTGCCCCTGATGACGGGCCTGGCGGACAAGCGTCCGGTGAGCCCCAACGGCAAGACGTTGGATCCGCTCATCGCCCATGGCCTCAAGGTCATGTCCATCGGCTTCCTGGTGGAGGCGGATCAGGCGCTCATCTGGCGCGGTCCCATGCTGCACGGCGCGCTGATGCAGCTGGTGCGCGACGTGAACTGGGGAGAACTGGACTACCTCATCCTGGACCTGCCCCCGGGCACGGGCGACGTGGCGCTGACGCTGTCGCAGTCGGTGCGCGCGGCGGGCGCGGTGTTGGTGACGACGCCGCAGGACGTGGCGCTGGCGGACGTGGTGCGCGCCAAGCAGATGTTCGACAAGGTGCACATCCCGGTGCTCGGCATCGTGGAGAACATGAGCCAGTTCATCTGCCCGCACTGCTCCAAGGCCACCCACATCTTCAACCACGGCGGCGGGCGCAAGGCGGCGGAGATGTTCGGCATCCCATTCCTCGGGGAGATCCCCCTGGACCTGAAGGTGCGCGAGTCCGGAGACTTGGGCGTGCCCGTGGTGGTGGGGGCCAAGGACAGCCCGGAGGCGAAGGCCTTCCAGGAGATCGCCCGGAATGTGGCCGGACGTGTGTCCGCGCAGACGATGAAGAGCGTGCCGCTGCCGGTGATGCAGGCCCGGTAGCGGGTGAACCCGTAAGGAGACTTCATGGCCCCGGCCGGCAACGACGACTTCCCGCCTGATCCGCTGTTCGATGATTCGGAGGAGCAGCATCCCGGCCGCGAGAGCCGCACGGGAGGCTTCGTGCCGGACTTCGTGCGGCGCATGGCGGTGGCCGGCATGGGCGCGGTCTTCATGACGGAGGAGGGCATCCGTTCGCTCGCGGGACAGCTCAAGCTCCCCAAGGAGGCCCTGGGCTTCATCCTCTCCCAGGCGGAGAAGACGAAGGACGACATCTCCCGCGTCGTCGCGGAGGAGCTGCGCCGCTTCATGCAGTCGGAGAAGCTCCGCGACGAGTTCCTCAAGCTGCTCTCCGGCATGACGGTGGAGGTGAAGGCGCAGATCCGCCTGGTGCCGTCGGAGAAGGCGGAGAAGGAAGAAGCGGCCCCGCCACCGGAGCCCCCCGCCAAGGGGAAGAAGGCCTCGGAGCCGGCGCCCTCGGCGCGGGTGACCATCACGGAGCTGAACGCGCGCCGTCCCGCCTCCAAGCGCACCAAGCGGGACTGACGACGTGGCGGAAGTCCCCGAACAACCGCCAGCGCCCCCGGCCCCGGCGCCAGCTCCCCCGGCGCCAGCTCCGGCGAAGCCGCGCGAGGGCTGGCGCACGCATCCGTTGCCCAAGCGGCTGGCGCTCATCGCCATCGTCGCGGTGGGCCTGTGGCTGTGGAAGGCGACGGACGTGCCCGAGCGTCAGCTCATCCTCCAGCTCGACGGAGCGGGCTGGAGCGACGTGCGCGCGATGGACCTCCAGGTCGTGGACTCGGAGGAGCAGATCCTCAAGCGAGAGGAGCGCTTCTTCACGAACGGTCCGCCCCCGGAGGTGACCTTCAAGGTGCCCCTGCCGGAGGGGACCTTCCGCACGCGCGTGTTCCTCAAGGTGCAGGGCCGTGAACAGCGGGTGCGCCTGGAGGAGCGGGTGTCGGTGGGCGAGGGTGAGGCCATCGTCCGCCAGCTGCGCCTGCCCGCCAGCAGTCGTTGACCCTCCTGGGGGCGTGCGTTATGGCCGCCGGCACAGGAGAAGTCGCCATGGCAACGGAACACATCGTCGTCGTCGGTGCAGGGCAGATGGGCGCGGGCATCGCGCAGGTGGCGCTCCAGGCGGGCCTGCGCGTGTCGCTGGTGGACGTCAACAAGGACGGCCTCGCGAAGGGCGCGGACCGCATCAAGGCGGGCCTCAAGAAGCTGGTGGAGAAGGGCAAGCTGGACGCGGCGAAGCAGCAGGCCGCGGAAGCCAACCTCGCCACCTTCACCAGCGCGCGCGACGCGAAGGACGTGGACGTCGCCATTGAAGCCGTCACGGAGAACGAGGAGCTCAAGCGCCGCATCTTCCTGGAGCTGGATGAGGTCGTCCGCCCCGGCGGCATCCTCGCCACCAACACGTCGTCCATCCCCATCACCCGCATCGCCGCGGCCACGAAGCGCCCCGAGTCCGTCATCGGGATGCACTTCATGAACCCGGTGCCGGTGATGCAGCTCGTGGAACTCATCCGCGGCGCCGCCACCAGCGACGAGACGTACGCCACCATCCGCGCCATGGCCGAGCGCATGGGCAAGACGACGGTGGTGTCCAAGGACTACCCGGGCTTCATCGTCAACCGCATCCTCATCCCGATGCTCAACGAGGCCTGCTTCGCGCTGATGGAGGGCCTGGGCACCGCGGAGGACATCGACACCGCGATGAAGCTGGGCACCAACCAGCCCATGGGCCCGCTGCAGCTCGCGGACTTCATCGGCCTGGACACGGTGCTCTACATCGCCGAGGTCCTGCACAAGGGCCTGGGTGACTCCAAGTACCGCCCGTGCCCGCTGCTGCGTCAGTACGTGGACGCCGGCTGGTACGGCAAGAAGAGCGGCCGCGGCTTCTACAAGTACTAGCCGTCCCCACGCGATACAGGAGCCTCGACGCACATGGACTACCAGAACATCAAGCTCGAGAAGGACGGCGCCATCGCCATCCTCACGGTGGACCGCCCCAAGGCATTCAACGCGCTCAACAGCGCCACCTTCCACGAGATGGACCACGCGCTGCGCTCGCTGAAGGAGGACACGCGCGCCCTCATCGTGACGGGCGGCGGGGAGAAGGCGTTCGTTTCCGGCGCGGACATCGCGGAGATGGCCACCATTACCGCTGCCCAGGCCCGCGAGTTCTCCGCGCTGGGACACCACGTCTTCCAGTCGTTGGAGAACCTGCCCATCCCCACCATCGCGGCGGTGAACGGCTTCGCGTTGGGCGGCGGCCTGGAGCTGGCGCTGGGCTGCGACCTCATCTACGCGTCGGAGAAGGCGAAGCTGGGCCTGCCGGAAGTCTCCCTCGGTGTCATCCCGGGCTTCGGCGGCACGCAGCGCCTCACCCGGCTCGTCGGCCGTGCCCGCGCGAAGGAGCTGCTCTTCACGGCGGACCGCATCGACGCGGCCCGGGCCAAGGAGATCGGCCTGGTGCTGGACGTGGTGCCCGCGGAGAAGCTGATGGACCACTGCCGCGAGGTGGCCGCGAAGATCCTCAAGAACGGTCCGCTCGCCGTGGCCCAGGCCAAGCGGGTGGTGGAGTTCGGCGCGGATCAGGACCTGCGCTCCGCCAACGAGCTGGAGCGCCAGGGCTTCGCGGTCCTCTTCGGTTCAGAGGATCAGCGCGAGGGCATGGCCGCGTTCCTCGCCAAGCGTCCCGCCGCGTTCCAGGGCAAGTGACGTGAAGCACGCGGTCGCGGCCGGAAGCCTGCTGTGCTTCCTGGCCGCGCCGCCAGCCGGAGCCGGGGACGAAGCGCAAGAAGCGCGCGCCCCGGCCCTGGTCTCCTGGAAGCGCACGCTGTGTCTCTACACGCTGTGCTTCCTGGAGCCGCTCGTCCCGGACCTCCGGCGCGAGTGGGGTGATGGCGCCCATTGGGTGCTCTCATGGCCCATTCACCCGTGGGCGACACCGCCCCTGGAGGTGCCCGGTCCCACACTCATCGTGTCACCCTTCGTGGAGCCCCAGCTGCGGCTGCGGCCCTCCACGTTCCGTCTGCTCGCCGGGGCCCGCGTGTCGGCCTTTCCGGATGCCTTGCGCTTCGGCGTGCTGGCCGAGGGGGCGGGCGTCTGGGG
>NZ_RAWG01000201.1 GCF_003611735.1 Corallococcus sicarius
AGGGGTGGGGGCTCGGCGGCCGGCGAGGCACCCGCGGCGCCGGAGCCGGGCTTGAAGGCCTCCTCCACGGTGGTCTCCACGCGGCGCACGGCGGTTTCAATCTTCTCCGCGGCGGTCTTGGTGGTGGCGGCGGCCCAGGTGCGCAGCTGCTCCAGGCCTTCCTTCACCTTGGCCTGCTTGTCCGGGTCCTTCACTTCCTTGAGGAGGCGCTCGGCCTCACCGCGGAGGTCGTCCGTGGTGCGCTTGAGGTCCTCGCCGGTGCGCTTGAGGAAGTCCATCAACTGCCTGTCCCACTTCTCGGCCATGAACTGTCTCCTCTGTCTGCCTGAAGCCATCCAACTTCACGCCTGACAGGAGCGCAAAGCCTTCCGCCCTGTCCAGACAGGACGGCGGGATGCGCCATCGATTGCCATGTGGCGGTGCGTCAGGCGTCCCGTCCGGGAGCAAGGGGGCGCCTGCGCGACAGTCGAATGGCGGACACGGTAGGATGCGGGCCCTCTGCCGGGAAGACCGCTGAAGCGCGGGCCCGGTGCTGGAGCATCCCATCATGTCGTGGTCCTTCCGGGCGGTCTGGTCGCTGGCGCTGCTCACCTCCCTCGTGTCGCTGACCGCGTGTCCTTCCAACGATGAAGGGGACGGCCCGCAGCTGCCCGCGGTCGCCCTGCGCGCGGCGACGGTGGGGGCCCCCTTCGAGCAGGTGCTGACGGCGACCGGGGGCACGCCGCCCCTGAGCTATTCGGTGGGTGCGCTGCCGCCGGGGTTCTCCTTCTACGGGGACACCGGGCGGCTGGTGGGGCCCGCCACGGAGGCCGGCGAGTGGACGCTGACGGTGGGCGTGCGCGACGCGAAGGGCGCCGAGCAGACGCGGGGCTACACCCTGCGCGCGTGGCCGGCGCCGGCCATCACCAGCGCGTCGCCGCTGCCGGCCGCGACGGCGGGCATCCCCTTGACGTTCACCTTCAGCGCCACCGGGGGAGCGCCGCCCTTGACCTGGTCACAGGTGGGCGGGGCGCTGCCGCCGGGCCTGGAGCTGCCCGCGAGCGGGGTGCTGACCGGCACGCCGCAGGACCCCGCGCTGTATGAGTTCACGGTGCGGGTGGAGGACGCCAACGGGGTTCGCGCCGAGGCCGTGATGCGGCTGCCGCTGCGCACGCCGTCCGGGGAGCTGCCCGACGGCGGCCCGGTGACGGACGGTGGCCCGAAGACGGACGGCGGGACGACGACGGTGCTGCCCGTGAAGGTGGGCAACTGGAACATCGAGTGGTTCGGGGACACGACGCCCGGCAATGGCCCGGACGACGAGGCGCTGCAGCTGGCCAACGTGACGGCGGTCCTCGCGGACGCGGGCCCGGACGTGATGGCGGTGGCGGAGATCGTCGGCGTGGACCAGTTCAACGCGCTGAAGGCGGGGCTGCCCGGCTACGACGGCCTCTTGTCCAATGACTCCACGCGGGTGGGCGGCGCGACCTACTCCTACGGCACGGTGGACCAGAAGCTGGGCCTGTTGTTCAAGACGAACGCGGTGCAGGTGCTGGCGGCGAACGTCGTCCTCTCGTCCTGCAACTACGACTTCGCCGGGCGGCCGCCGCTGCGCGTGGACCTGCGGGTGACGCGGAGCACGGGCTCGGTGGACCTGACCGTGATGGTGCTGCACATGAAGGCCTTCGCGGATGCGGACGCGTACAGCCGGCGTCAGGCCGCATCCGCGTGCCTCAAGGAGTACCTGGACACGGAGCTGCCCACGCAGCACGTGCTGGTGATGGGGGACTGGAACGACGACGTGGACACGTCCATCTATGCCTCGCAGGTCTCGCCCTTCCAGAACCTGGTGAGCGACCCTTCGCGCTACAAGTTCCTCACCCAGCCGTTGTCGGAGGCTGGGAAGAGCTCCACGACGAGCAACAGCCAGTTCATCGACCACCAGCTGATGACGAACGAGCTGGTGCCGTACCACGTGGCGGCTTCCACGGAAGCGCTCAAGCCGCTCATCACCAACTACAAGTACACCACGTCCGACCACTACCCCATCTTCAGCCGCTTCGATTTCGGCACGCAGGTGCAGGCGCGCAGCGTGAGGGTGACCGCGCCCAACGGCGGCGAGACGCTCCAGGCGGGCAACACGTTCGCCATCACCTGGACGGTGAGCAACGTGTCGCAGGTGAACGTGCAGTACTCGCTGGACGGGACGGTGTGGCGCGACGTGGCGACGAACGTGGCGGCGGGGGGTGGGCGCTACACGTGGACGGTGCCGGCCGAGGCCTCCACCACGGCGCGGGTGCGGGTGGCGGACGCGACGCGCGCCGACGTGGCGGACCTGAGTGACGGGCCGTTCACGATGACGCGGCCCACGGCGCAGGTGTTCATCAACGAGTACCTGCCGCAGCCGAACAATGTCTCGGGAGGGACGACGCCGGACTACGACCAGCAGTTCATGGAGCTCTACAATACGGGGCCGGGGTCGGTGGACCTGAGCGGCTGGAAGATCCACGACGCGAAGTCGTACGCGGGCACGGACCCGGCGCGGCACACGTTCGCGGCGGGGACGGTGCTGCCGGCGGGCAAGGGGTACGTGGTGTATTCGGGGGCCTCGGCGCTGCCGCAGGGCGCGACGTACGCGACGGTCTCCAACGGCGGCCAGGGCCTGCGGTTCGACCGCGGCGTCAATCAGAGCGGCGCGGGCGACACGGTGTACCTGGTGCGGCCGGACGGCACGGTGCAGGACAGCCACTCGTACGCGAGCCCGGTCATGAACGTGTACCAGGGCTATTCGTTCAACCGTTCACCGGACACGAGCGCCACGGAGGGCTGGAGCTACTGCTGGGACCTGCACAACTACGCCACCGCGACCCCGGGCCGGCGGGCGAACGGCAGCGCGTTCTGACGGGGACGTGGCGGTCCCCGCCACCCGGTAGCTCCCCATGACGAAGCTCTTCGACCAGATAGGAGTGCTCGGACAAATCTGTCTCGATTCCACCCCGACTCCTCCCGATAAGGAGGAAGCGCTTCACACCGCCGCAGCCGCCATCCGGTTCATCCATGCGACCGGGCAGACCACTGCGTTCGAGGACTATGTCCGGAGCCTCGAAGCCTACGCACCGCCTCTCGCCATTGCCCGGTTCGACACGCGGCAAGAGGCGGAGGACTGGTTGAAGGACCAGAAACGGCCACCTTCGGCCCTCATCCTCATCGCGGATGAATACTTCTCGGTGTTCCACAACCCCGTCACGGGATGGCGCGGCCTGGGCCGCCAGCCCAGCATGGAGTACTACCTCGCGGAGATGGCGAACGACGGGCCTCCACCTTCGGGCCTGTCCTTCGCGTCGAAGGCGGAGGCGGAGGCCTGGCTGCACCAGCAGTCCACGCCGCCGCAGCAGGTGATCATCGACATCGCGGGGGCTCCGTACCTGGCCGCCTACCACCACCGCATCGACCACCGCGTCCTCTATCCCCTGCCCCCACCCACGCCTCCCTCATCCGAGGGCCCTGAAACACCTCGAACAGGGAATGCCGAATGAATGCTGAGGCTGTCGGGAGGCGCTTCACGGCCCTGGCCCTGTGCGTGCTGCTGGCGGCCTGTGGGGCGACCCGGGCGACGGTGGCGCCGGCTCCGGAGGAGCTTCCACGGAGGGTGCTGCTCCTGCGGGAGTCACCGGACGGGAGCTTCACGCCGGAGTGGCGGCCCGCGGGGGAGGTCGACCTCGCGCGGTATGTGAAGGCGGAGGAGGGGCCGCGCATCGTGCGGACCGCGCGCTCCGTGCGCGACTGCGACGCGGAGCACCTGGAGTGCATGCAGGAATGCCTCAGCCGCTCACTGCCTCGCGACTACAAGCACTTCGAGTCCCCTCGCGGGAAGGGCGGGAAGGAGGACTACTGCAACCGCAGGTGCCTTCAGCCCTATCTGGACTGCGCCGATTTGGAGAAGCTCCGCCCCCAGGAGTTGTCCTCCGTGGAAGAGGTTTCGGACTGGGCAAGCCGTCACCGCGAGTCGCTCCTCATTGGCGGCGTGATCATCATCGCGGGTGTCACCTTCGTCATCGTGTCCGCGGGTGCGGGCCTGGTCGTCCTGGCCCCCGCAGTGCTGCTGACGACATCCGCAGGTGAACCCGCACGTTCCCTGGCAGAGGCGCGTCCATGACCAGACTCTTCGACCAGATAGGAGTGCTCGGGCGGATCTCGCTCGACGATGCCCCCATGACGCCCGGAAGCGAGGAAGCGCTGCGCGTCGCCGCGACGGCCCTCCGCTTCATCCAGACGTCCGGGCAGACCTACGAGTTCGAGGACTATGTCCAGAGCCTCGAAGCCCACGCACCGCCCCTGGTCATTGGCCGGTTCGCCAATCGGGAGGAAGCAGCGGCTGGGATGAAGGCCCGGAGGCGGCCCCCCGAAGTGGCCTTCGTGCTGATCGCGGACGCCTACTACTCCGCGATGCACAGCCCTTCGACGGGCAATACCTATCTGGTCCCGCAGCCCCTCATCCTGGAGCATTACCTCGCGGAGATGGCGAACGACGGGCCCACCCCTTCGGGCCTGTCCTTCGCGTCGAAGGCGGAGGCGGAGGCCTGGCTGCACCAGCAGTCCACGCCGCCGCAGCAGGTGATCATCGACATCGCGGGGGCTCCGTACCTGGCCGCCTACCACCACCGCATCGACTACCGCGTCCTCTATCCCCTGCCCCCACCCACGCCTCCCTCGCAGGAGGCGTGAGCACACGTCCGCGCGACCCCGGGCCGGCGGGCGAACGGCAGCCCGTTCTGACGGGGATGCGCATGCCGCGCCTGCGCTCCGGCCCCAGCTTCACAGGAGGCACCCTGCTCCTGGAGCTGGAACCATGGACCCCTCCCCCCACACCGAAGAACCCTCCCGGACGCCGGAACAGGAACGGGTCTCCCCTCCTTCCATCCTCTGGTTCGACGCCCTGTCGCGCGAGGACGTGGCCCAGGCCGGGGGCAAGGGCGCGAACCTGGGAGAGCTGACGCGGGCCGGGCTGCCCGTGCCTCCTGGCTTCGTCATCACCGCCGCCGCCTTCCATGAGGCCATGCGGCCGGTGCGCTCCCAGCTCCAGGAGCTGTGGCGAAGCGTGGATCCGGAGGATGCCCACTCGCTCGCCCACGTCACCGAGGCGCTGCGCGGCGTGGTGCTCCAGGCGCCCCTTCCCGAGTGGCTCGGGACCGCGGTGCTCGCCGCCTACCACCAGCTGCGGGAATGCAGCGCCGTGGCGGTGCGCTCCTCGGCCACGTCCGAGGACACCGCGACCACCTCCTTCGCGGGCATGCACGAGTCGTTCACCAACGTGGTGGGCGACGAGGCGTTGCTCGACCGGCTGCGGGCATGCTGGGCCTCCGCCTATGGCCAGCGCGTGGTGGCCTACCGGAAGGCACAGGGCCTCACGGAGGAGCCGGAGATCGCCGTGGTGGTGCAGGCCATGGTGGACTCGGCGCGCTCGGGCGTCATGTTCACCGTGGACCCCGCCACCGGCGACACGTCCCACCTCATCATCGAAGGCGCCTTCGGCCTGGGCGAGGTCGTCGTGGGCGGACAGGTGGAGCCCGACACCTACGCCGTGGACCGGGTGGGGCCGCGGGTGCTGGAGGCGCGCGTGGGCCAGAAGGACTTCCGGCTGGTGCGTGACGGCGTGGGCCACGAGAAGCGCGAGGTGCTCGCACCGGAAGAGGCCCGGCGGCGCGTGCTCGACGACGTGGAGGTGCTGGAGCTTGCGCGCCTGGGCCTGCGCGTGGAGCGACACTACGGCGCCCCCCAGGACATCGAGTGGGCGGAGGCGGGCGGCCGGTTCTACCTCGTGCAGTCGCGCCCGGTGACGACCGGGGGTGACGTCCCCCAGGCGCCCGCGCCAGCAGCGGCCCCGGAGCGGCCCCGGGTGTCCGGCCTGGGAGCCTCTCCGGGCCGCGCGACGGGCCGGGTGCGCGTGCTGCACGGCGCCAGCGAGGGAGACCGGCTGGAGACGGGGGAGATCCTCGTCGCGCCGATGACGTCCCCGGACTGGGTGCCCACGCTGCGGCGCGCGGCGGCGATCATCACCAACAGCGGCGGCATGACGTGCCATGCGGCCATCGTCAGCCGCGAGCTGCGCAAGCCCTGCGTGGTGGGCACGCGCACCGCCACCACGGTGCTCCAGGACGGGGAGGAGGTCACCGTGGACGGCGGCACGGGGACCGTGTGGCAGGGCCGCGTCCCGGAGGCGCCCTCTGGCGAGCCGGTGGCCGGGACCACCCAGACGGCGGTTGCCCACGCGGCCGGGGCGCTGGCCGTTCCCCAGGAAGTGCTCGGCACGCGGCTCTACGTGAACCTGGCCCTCCCCGGCCAGGCCCGCGAGGCCGCGGCGCTCCCGGTGGACGGCGTGGGCCTGCTGCGGGCGGAGTTCATGCTCACGGAAGCGCTGGGCGGCGTGCACCCGCGCAAGCTCATCGCCGAGGGACGCCAGCGCGAGTTCGTCGAGCGGATGTCCGGCGCGCTGCTCTCCATCACCCGCGCGTTCCAGGGGCGCCCGGTGGTGTACCGGACCACGGACTTCCGTACGAACGAGTTCCGGGGGCTCCAGGGCGGCGCGGACTACGAGTCCCCCGAGTCCAACCCGATGATCGGCTTCCGCGGCTGCTACCGCTACCTGCGCGAGCCGGAGGTCTTCCGGCTGGAGCTGGAGGTGCTCGCCCGGGTGAGGCAGGAGACACCCAACCTCCACCTGATGCTCCCCTTCGTGCGCACGGCCTGGGAGTTGGAGGCGTGCCTGGAGGCGGTGGACGCAAGCCCGCTGGGACACCAGCGCGGGCTGGAGCGGTGGGTGATGGCGGAGGTGCCCTCCGTCGTCTACCGCATCCCCGAGTACGCGCGGATGGGCATCACGGGCGTGTCCATCGGCTCCAACGACCTGACGCAGCTCGTGCTGGGCGTGGACCGGGACTCGGAGCTGTGCGCGGAGCTCTTCGACGAGGAGGACGCGGCGGTGCTGGACGCCATCGTGCGCATCATCCGGGCAAGCCACGAGGCGGGCATCACGTCGTCACTGTGCGGCCAGGCGCCGTCCAACCGCCCCCGCTTCGCGGAGCACCTGGTGCGCGCGGGCATCACCTCCATCTCCGTGGACCCCGGCGCCGTGGGCGCGGCCCGGAGCGTCATCGCGGCGGCGGAGCGGCGGCTGCTGCTGGAGGCGGCCCGGCCCCTTCCATGACGGCCCCGGAAGGAGGCCGGCTCATCGCTCAACCTCGCGCGTCCAGTTGTTCGAGAAGGCGCGCGAAGTCCGTGAGGTGGCGGGCGGCGGTGAAGTGGGCGCGCACGTGCTCGCGGGCCTGGAGGCCCAGGCGGGCGGCCCGCTGCGGGTCCGCCAGGAGCGAGCGCACCGCGCCCGCGAACTCCGCCCGGTCCCCGGGGTCGCGCACGAGCAGGCCGTTCACGCCGTGGACCACCTGGTCCTGGAGCCCTCCCACCGCGCTCGCCACCACGGGGCGGGTCTTCCACATGGCCTCGGTGAGGGTGAGCCCGAAGCCCTCCTGGAGGCTCTTCTGCGTCACCACCGCCGCGTGGCGCTGGAGCGCGTTGACGATGGCGGCGTTCTCCTCCAGGTCCCCCATGGGCAGGCACGCCAGGTGGACGTGCTGGCGCACGAAGTGGGGCTGCTGCTGCCACAAGGCGATGACGTCCTGGAGCGTGGTCGCCGCTTCCGGATCATCCGCCACGGACGTCACCGCGGGACCGGCGAGCACCAGCTCCGCGCGCAGGTCGGGCGACTGCCGCAGCAGCAGCGCGAACCCTTCCAACACCCCCGCCGGGTCCTTCAGCGGATCCCACCGCGACACCTGCACCAGCAGGGGCGTGTCCGGCGCGGGGGCGGCCCCCAGCCGCACGATGTCCGCCCCGCGCGACACGCGCGCCGGCACCCCGTCCGCCCGCGTGAAGGCGGGCTCGGGGGCGTCGGGTTCCCCGCGCAGCAGCCCGGTGTAGGCGAGGATGGCGCGCACGGCCCCGGGGGCCAGGGGCTGGTTCTTCACCGCGAAGATGTCGATGGAGGGCTGGATGATCACCGCGCGGTCGGCGCACTGCGGGGGCACGTAGGCGGCGCGGCTGAAGACGGTGAGCCGGGCGGCGGCCAGGCCCGGCGCGAGGAACTCCCACGCCCGCGCCACCTCGTCGTTGGGCGTGTCGCGGCCCACGTGACAGCGCCAGGCTACGCGGGCGCCCGCCCTGGCCAGCGCGGGCGCCAGCCCCACCGTCTGCGGATCATGCAGCAGCACCACGTCGCCCGGACGCACCATGACGAGCAGCTCCTCCACGTTGTCGCGGAGCACCTCGTCGTACCGGTCGTGCTCGGCCTTGCCCAACGGCGAACCATCCCCTCGCGAGCCATGCAGCGCGTGGTGCAGCCGCTTGGTGATGTGGAAGAACTCCGGGGTGCCGGTCAGCACCACCCAGCGCGCGTCCACGCCCGCCCCCCGCGCGTACGCCAGCAGCCAGGGGAGCATCTCCGCCACGCCGCCGCCCCGCGCCGTGGAGCTCACGTTCCAGAACGTGCGGCCCGCCATGGAGGCCCGGGTCCGCGCGGCCTGCGCCTGGAGCGCGCTCCAACCGGCCGCGTCCAGCTCGCCCTCGAAGCGCGTCAGGGGCTCGGCCTGGATGTGGACCTCGAAGGGCTTGAGCATGAGGCCTCCGGCCGGAGCGCGGGCACGCCCCTTCACGGACGGATGGCGACCTTGAGCACGCCGTCCTTGCGTTGACTGAAGAGTTCGTAGGCGTCGCGGATGTCCTTCAGCGCGAAGCGGTGCGTGAAGAGCGGCGTGAGGTCCACGCGCTTCGCGCGCACCAGCTCCATCAGCCGACGCATGCGCTCCTTGCCCCCCGGGCAGAGGGTGGTGACGATGCGGTGGTCCCCCAGGCCCGCCGCGAAGGCGTCATAGGGCAGCTGCAGCTTGCCGGAGTAGACCCCCAGACTGGAGAGCGTGCCTCCCGGCTGCAGCGTGCGCAGGGCGCTCTCGAAGGTCTGCTGCGTTCCCAGCGCCTCGATGGCCACATCCACGCCGCCGCCGGTGAGCCGCTTCACCTCCGCCACGACATCCTGCTGACGGAAGTCCAGCACCACGTCCACGCCCAGCGTCCGCGCCATGGCCAGGCGCGCTTCGTCCCCATCCACGCCGATGACGAGCGAGGCGCCCATCAGCCGGGCCCCCACGGACGCGCACAGCCCGATGGGTCCCTGCGCGAACACCACCACCGCGTCCCCCAGCTTCACGCCACCGGACTCCGCGCCGCCGAAGCCGGTGGAGGCGATGTCCGCCAGGAGCAGCACCTGCTCGTCCGACAGCCCGTCTGGAATCAACGCCAGGTTGGCCTGCGCGAACGGCACGCGCACGTACTCGGCCTGCACGCCGTTCATCGTGTTGCCCAGGCACCATCCGCCCAGGGCCTCCAGCCCCGCGCCGTGTCCGCACTGGGACAGGTGGCCGGACAGACAGCCCCGGCACTGGCCACAGGGGGTGATGGCGCCCACCAGCACGCGCTGCCCCAGCTGGTAGCCCGTCACGCCCGGCCCCAGCTCGTCGATGACGCCCACCATCTCATGGCCCACGGTGAGGCCTGGCTTCACCGGGTACTCACCGCGGACGATGTGCACGTCGGTGCCGCAGATGGTGGTGAGCGTCACCCGGACGATGGCTTCCCCGGCGCCGGCCCGCGGACGTTCGACGTCCTCCACTCCCACCTGGTTGACGCCTCGAAACACGGTAGCTCGCATGGTCGCCGTCCTCCCTCCCTGCGCGCCCGGCATGCGCAGGGAGGCCACCCCTGAAGGTAGTCACCGCGTCCTGGAGTCATCCCCATGCGGCGGAAGGAGCCCGGCGCCCGCCGGGCCGGCTGCCCTGAAGGCGCGCGAGGCACGTCCCGCGCGACTACAGCCGGATCTGCACGCGCACGCCCGGCTGGATCCACATGTGGAGGGCCTTCTGATCGCTCGGGATGTCGTCGGTGATCTCCGCTCCGGAGAACACCGAGGCCGTCAGCTTCGAGTACTGCCCCAGCGACGCGGTGACGTAGGGGCCCACCGCGATGGAGCGGGTGAGCTGGAAGTCCACGCCGAAGTGGGCGTGCCCCAGGTCGAAGCCGCGCACGCCCAACGTCGCGAACTCCCCGTCATCACCCACCTCCACCGAGCCGGACTCGTAGCCCACGCCCACGCCCACCCAGGGGGCGACGAACGCGTCCGGCGCGAAGTGGTAGTCCAGGTCCACGCCGAAGCGCAGCACCTTGCTGCTGCAGTTGAACTCCTCGTTGCAATCGTCGGGGCCCGTCGCGATGCCGTACTGGAAGTAGGCGCCCAGGGAGAGCTGCCGCCCGAAGAAGTAGGAGAGGTCGATTTGCGGCGCCACCGTCGTGCCGAACACCTCCGACAGCGCGTCGTCCTTCACCGCGTCGCCCACGGGAAGGCCGTACGCCGCGCGCACGCCCAGCGCCAGGCCGGAGCCCGACGACGTGTCGTCGGCCGCCGCCGGCAACGCCAACAACGAGAGGGACACCGCCAGCGAGGGAATGAAGGATCGAGCAGTCATGTCGTTCACCGGGTACGGCAGGCCGTCCTCAAGACGGCGGTTGGATGCGTCGCCGCCGCGCACTGCAAGGGCACGGCCATGGCGCCCGGCCCCCTCGTGCAGCCAGCGTCGCACCGCTCCGACGCGGCCCCGGAACCCTCCGCGAGGCATGACAGGCATGTCAGGACGTGAACGCGAGCGGTAACCATTCCGAGGCCTCGATGCCTCCACGAAAGCTGACAGGCGTGTCAGTCCCTCGGGGTTTTCCCCGGGAACACCCGGGCTCGGGGAGGGCCTCCCCGGGGCGGCCTGCTTCGTGCGAGGGTCGCGGCGAATTCCCGGCCCTGGTGGGGCGTGGGGGAGGTCTTCGCATGCGACATGGATGGCGGTGGCTGGCGCTGCTGGGGCTCGCGGCGTGTGGCGGGCAGGAGGAGAACCGGGTGGTGCCGCTCGCGGAGGTGGCGGACTCGGGCATCACCGGGACGCTCTTCGTGGACGCGAGCCCGGGCAGCCCGGGGCGGGCGGAGACGCGCTTCGTGTTCACCACGAACGACCTCCTCCCGGATCTGAGGCGGACCCCCTTGGGCTTCCTCCACCAGGGCCGGTGCGAGTCGCTCGGCGAGGTCGACGCAAGCGACCCCCATGCCCAGCCGTACGAGTTCTACCAGGGCACGCACGCCTTCGCGGTCCACCTGCTCGCGACGGACTTCAACGACGCCAGCGGCGCGGTCCTGGCATGTGGCGACCTTTGAGGCTCCCCTGCATGGACACCCTGAACGAACACTCCGACGTCGTCCGCTGGCTGCGCACCGAGCGCGCGTCCCGAGGGCTCGCGCGCATCGAGCTGTCCGCCTCGTTGAAGCACCAGGGCGAGGTCTACGACGACACGGTGCTCTTCACGGCGCTGGACGGCGCGCTGACGTTCGGAGCGCTGCCCGAAGCGCAGCGCGAGCAGGTCCAGGCGCTCTTGCGCCAGCACCATGCCGCCAACACCGCGCGGGGGAACGTCGCGTTGTCCGTCGTCTGCGAGGTGAGCGGAGCCGCGCGCATCCGGATGACGGATGACCTGCAACGGCAGCGGGAGGAGCGCGAGCAGGCGCGCGCTGACGCCCACTTCGATGCCCGGCCCTACGGACGCGCGCTGGCGCAGCGGGTGGCGGAGATCCTCGATGCCGGGGGCGAGCTGTCCGTCGCCATCGACCCGCATGACGGCGTGTTCCGGGCGCTGTGGAAGCCCGGGGATGGGACGTACGTGCACGGCCTGCGGTACGCGCAGGGGGACTCGCGGCCGACGGCGACCTTCGCGTCACGGGAGGAGTTCATCCGCTGGCTGGCGCAGCGCAGTGACGACGTCTTCGCCAGGGAGGAGCACCCGGACGACCCGCGCCTGTGGGGCCACGGGACGTTCAACCGCGCGTTCTTCGCCCGGAAGACGGGGCGTCGGTCGTAGCGGCGAGGATTCTCCAATGAAAGTCTTGTGGCCCCTCCTCCTGCTGCTGATGGCCTGCGCAGGCACCCTCCCTCCGAACACGACGGCTTCAGGCGCCCCGATTGCTCGAGGCCCCTGGGCCGAGGTCCCAGCGATGGAGCTTCCAACAGGTGAGCCATCCATTCCCATCGAGCTCCTTCGCGATGCTGCGGACGCGCTTCTCAAGCGGCCCGGCGCGAAGGTGTGTGACCCGATAAAGCGGCGTCCCATCAAGGGGCTTTCCACCGAGTACTGCGCCACGGTGTATGTCGCCGGTCATCAAGACTCCATGTCCTGGAGGGTGACGGAACCCATCCAAGGCGATCATGAGTCCTGCAATCCTTTCTTCGCCGTGACGGACGCGGACCATCCTTCATCCCAGGTCTGGGTGGTGGGGTACATCCACAACCATCCTTGCGCGGCGGCTCCTTCCTCGGAGGACCTGTCCTTGTGGCCAACGGATGCATTCGACCCGACCGTCGCGATGACCGAACTCCGAATGATCCCAGGCAATCCCGCACCCTCCCTGTTCAAGCAAGAGGGCGTACAGATGGCATCGGCATTGGTAGCGGAGCGGCAGGACGGGACGCGATTCTTCCTCCGCTACTTTCCAACGGGAGAAGTCCAGCAGTGGAGCCAGTCCGCATCGCGATGGGTCACGCTCGGGAAATGTGCACCGCGTAGACCCAGTCCCCCCTTCAGCAGCGCGCCCCAATGCCGACCTGGGGCCCTGCGGCTCCTGAACGAGGGACCCTCTCCATGCGCAAAGTCTTCATGCTTTCAGGACTCACCGCGCTGGTCTGTGGCTGCGCGCAGCCCCGGTCCGCGTGGAAGGGCGAGGTGCAGTGGCCCGATGAACGGTCCTCCACCGCCATCCTCCCCTTCACCGAAGCGGGCGCTGCCCAGGCCGCCGTGGGTGCGCTGCGAGAGGTCATCAGGACCAATCCGCATCCCTACCTCTTCCATGGCTGCACAAGTCCTGAGCAGGGGCTCGATATTGCTGTCTTCACGGGCCCGACATCCGGCCTGTACTACGTCGCCGTGGAACAGCGGTTCAGTCGGTGTGGCGGACCCAATGCGCGTGTCCTGGACTGGTGGCAGGTCTATGCCGTGACGCCGCAAGGCGAAGTGGTGGCCAAAGCTCCCCGCACTCCCGACGCGCCCATGGATCAACCCCCTGTGCCCGAAGAGGCGCCTGCCCCGCCCACCGGCGGGGAGACCGCGCCCTCTGCTCCTGCGGACACCGCGACTCCTCCTAGCCTGCAACCCGCCCCGATTCCTGAAAAGACGAACCCAGGGTAGGCCTCTTCCTCAATAATCCTTGAGGTAGGCTCGGACTCTTCCGCGCACCCGTGAGTTCCCGGCCCTCTCGGGTCAGGACATCCCTCTTCATGTCACCCCTATCTGTTAGGTTTGAAGGATGGAGGTGACCCGTGATGTCGCTGTCCTCTTCGGTCATTGCCGTGGTGGTGCTGGTGGCCGTGGTGGGTTCGGTGGCGGTGGCACAGCCCAAGACCGCACCGGTGCGGGAGCGCAGGGCCCGGCAGTTCACGCTGCGCGCGGAGGAGCCCCCGGTGTTGCTCCCGCTGCGCGTCGCCGCCCATGAGGTGACCACCGTCACGTTCGATGCGCCCATCGTTCCGGACTCCGTGGACCGGGCCGCGCTCGCGCCGTTCTTCTCACGCGTGGGCGTCTATGCGGACGCGCTCGTGCTCAAGGCCTCCGTGGACCTGCCGTCTGGCACGCGGCCCGTGCTCACCGTGCGCTTCGCGGGGCCGGGTGCTCCTTCGCAGGTGGGGTTCGTGCTCACGACCGTGGACGCGGAGGTGGACTCACAGGTGGAGGTCTTCCGGCTGGGGCGCAGCGCGCAGGATCTGGGAAGGGAGCTCGCGGACCTGCGGGCGCGGTGCGCGGTCACCGAGGCCGGGATTGCGACGCTGCGTGCGCAGTGCGCGCTCAGTGGGCTGGGTGGGGCGGTGCTGACGGGAGCTGTCACGCGGGAGGGCGTGACCGTGACCTACCTCTCGGAGGTCCCCACCCGCATCGGTCTGAAGGCGGAAGGCCCTCACGCGATCTACCGCGCGGGTTCCATTCGCGCGCTGGAAACCCTGCTGATCAATCCCGTGGACGGCGCTCCCTGGGTCCCAGGCTTCGTCCGCGTGACACCACGCCTCTCCGAGGGCCGTGTGCTGCCGGCCCACGAGTCGCCCCTGATCATGCGTGAGAAACAGCTGGAGCCCGGCGCCCGTGCCGTCGCGGTGGTGGAGTGGCAGGTCCCTCCCGAGACGACTCCTGGAACGCGCTTCACCCTGGAGTTGTGGGACCGGAACGGTGAACGCGGCATCCGGTGGGAGCAGGTGGCGCCATGAGTGGTGGGCTCATGCACGGTGGGCTTTCGTCCGGAGAAGCAGCGCTGCGAATCCCTGTCGTGGTGTCCGTGGAGGCGCTTCCCCCTGGCACCCGGTTGGCGCACTGGGAAGTCCTTCAACGCTTGGCGGCGGGCGGCTACGGCACCGTCTACTCCGTGCGCAGGGCAGGCAGACCGCGTGCCCGGCGGTATGCCCTGAAGCTGGCCCGCCACCCCGACAGCCCGTGGTTCGCGCGCGAGGCGGAGCTCCTCTCCCAATTGCGGCACCCCGGCGTGCCCCGGCTGATGGCCACCGGAACGTGGCGGCCCGGTGCCGTGGGCTATCCGTTCCTGGTGATGGAGCACGTGGAGGGTGAGTCGCTCTACGCGTGGTCACTTGCTCGCAACCCCAGCGCACGGGACGTAGGCGGGTTGCTCGAGCAGGCCGCGGAGGTGCTCGCCTTCGCGCACCAGCGCGGCGTCCTGCACCGCGACTTCAAGGGCGACAACGTCCGGATCCAACCCGGGGGACGACTCAAGCTCCTGGACTGGGGCGCGGGCTGGCATCCGGAGGCCGCACCGCTCACCGCGACCGACCAGCTTCCTCCTGGCACGGCGCACTACTACAGCCCCCAGCTCCACCTGCTGCGCGCGTCGGTGTCCTCAATCCAAGACGCGGAGCGCCCCCTCTACTCGGTGGCGGACGAGCTGTATGCCGTGGGCGTCAGCTTCTACCGGCTGCTGACGGAGGTCTATCCGGTCGCCGCGTCGAGGGCGGATGCCGCACGGCTCGAGGAGGGACATGCGTTCCCTTCCCTCCTGTCGCTCAACCCGCGTGTACCGGAGGCCCTGGCCTCGCTCGTCACCCGGCTGCTCGCCTTCGCCCCCGAAGCGCGGCCCCCGAGTGCTTCCGTGCTGGCCTCCGAGGTCCGACGCGCATTGGCGACCGCGGACACGGCCTGGGACGTGCCGCTGTTCGACTGGGCCTTCCCGCCCTCTTCCCATTCGCGCACCACCCAGGAAGAGGAAGGCGCGGCGGGCCCGGTGGCGCCTGGACAGGAAGTGGCGCTCCAACATGCACGCCTCCAACGCGTGGACCGGATCCAGGCGATGCACGACGCCCGCGAGCTGCGCCGCCGTGCCCCGGCCCATGTGGCCCGCATGGAAGCGCGGGCCATCCTCGCCGCAGGCCCGGTGCGTCGCCGACAGGCGCTTCGTGCGACCTCACGCTGGGGGGCAGGTGGAGTCCTCTTCGTGCTGGGCCTGAGTGGGTTGTTCTGGCTCCTGAAGCCCCAGGCAGGGGCATCCATGGTCGAAGCCGCGCGGCCTGTGTCACCACCGATGGCGCGGCCGGCGGCTCCCGACCAAGCTGCCGCGCCCGGGGCGGCCCCTCCTTCCCATGCGCCGCGCCCGCTGGAGGAGAAAGCCATGACCGTTCCCTTGAAGCAGGACCGCGCCTCGCACACACGCTCACTCGCGCGGGGCTGCACGTTGGCCGTCGGCGCCGCGTCCGCTCTCGTCGCCTGCGCGGGCACACCCTTGCGCCCTGAACCGCAGCGCTGTCCCCAGGCCGCCCTGGAGGCGATGAAGGAGCTGTTCCTGCACAGGGATGCCAGGGCCGCCATGACGCTCGACGTCCGCTACCCCTTCCGCGACGATGCCGAGAACGTCACCGTCGCGGATGGCGACATCGTCAGCGTCCAGAAGGAGAGCATGGGCCGCCTTCCCGAAGGCACCCTGCTCTACGGCCGGCTGTGGACGGGTGGGAAGCGGGTCATGGGCCACTACACCCGGGCGGAGACACCCGACGGCCGCACCTATCCCGTCTGCTTCGTGCTCGGGAACCCGGGAGAGGGCTGGTGGAAGGAGCCGGGCTCCAAGCCCGGCGCCACCATCGTGCCCCGGAGCGTGGGCCTCACCGTCGTGGACGCCTTCCCCTGACGCCCGACGCACCGGGTTTGAATCCACCCGGACGCCCCAGCGCGTCCTGAGCTCAAGAAAATGAGCCTTGTGCGTTGGGCCACGACCCAATTGCCGGGGTCATTTCGTATTTCTTTTCCAGAGGGGCCCGGTCAGGCCCCCGCAGGGACGGAGCATCCACGTGCTGCCAGGAAACGAGCGGTCGGTCTTGGAAGCCTTCCGGCGGGGGGACACCCCCGTCCTCACCCAGGTCTACCGCACCTACTCGCCCGAGGTGCTGCGCTACCTGTCGCGCCGCTTCTCCGTGCACTCGGAGGCGGGGGCGCGCTCGGTGGCGCTCACGCCCCTGGACCTGGACGCGGCCCACCAGGAGACGTTCGTGCGGGCCTTCCGCCCCCACATGCGCCAGGCCTACGACGGGGTGCGCCCCTACCTGGGCTTCCTGCTCACGGTGGCCCGCTCCACCGCCATTGACCTGATGCGCGCCTCCGGCCGGGTGGCCCGCGAGGCCGTCCCCCTGGATGACGCGCCGGAGCTGGCGCACGCGCCCGACGACGGCCGCACTCCCGAGGAAGAGGCGCTGAGCGCGGAGATCCGCGCCCTGGTGCGCCGCTTCCTGGACGCGCTGCCGGAAGAAGGACGCACCCTGGCCCAGCTGCGCTTCATGGACGGCCTGTCCCAGGAGTCCGCCGCGGATGCGCTGAAGCTCACCCGCGGTGAAGTGCGGGTGCGCGAGCGCCGCCTGCGCTTGCAGTTCACCGAACACCTGAAGGACTCGGGTTGGTTGGACAGTGACGCCGCACCGGGACGGCTGGAGCTGGGCATCATGCTGGCCACCCTGTCCCTCTGCGCCATCCCATTCGGGAGCCTCCCATGAAGTGGTACGAACGACATGTGGACGCGGGGCTGACGCGCTGGTCCCTGGGGGAGCTGTCGGCCCCGGAATCCTCGCGGCTGCTGCGCCATGCCCACGCCTGCCAGCGCTGCGGCATCCGGTATGACAAGTGGGCCCGCGCCCACCGCTTCTTCGAATCCGGCCAGACGGACACGCCCACCGCCATGGAGCTGGAGACGCTCACCGTCGCGGGCCTGGAGGCCGCGCTCACCGCGGCGTCCCCTCCGGACGCGGTGGGCGCCCGCTGGCCCACGTTGGCGGTGCTGGGCGCCACGCTCGCGGCCATCCTCGCCGTGGTGGTGACGCCCACCC
>NZ_RAWG01000202.1 GCF_003611735.1 Corallococcus sicarius
GGCGGAGCTGGGGCGGGGCGCCTCGGGACGGGCGGTCGCGGTGGTTTCCTCCTTCGGTGAGGCGCAACCCGGTGCGATTCCCAGCAGCAGGAGGGTGTGAAGCAGGACGTGTCTCATGGTGCAGCGCCTTCCGGGGCAGGAGCGCCGAAGGTGTCGGCGTGGAATGAGGGAGCCGGTGCGCAGCAGCGCCGCGGTGGACCGGCGGAAAGCAGGGCGTGGCTCGTGGCGTGGATGTGCGCGCCGCGGCGCTGCCCCCGTGTCGAGGGGAGGCAGGCCGTGCTCAGGGGGTGGCTTCTTTCGTGGCGGACGCATCGAGCGCATCAATGAGAAGCCGGGCTCGCATGCGCGCCAGCGCCTCACCCGCCAGCGCATGGCCCAGGCGGATGCGAGCGTGGGTGCGTGCACGCTGCAGGCGCACCACTTCGAGGACCGTGGTGTCTCCGGCGCGGAAGAGCAGCTCGCCCAGTCTGGCGGCCTCCTCGGCACCGGGAAGCAGTGTGCCGCGCAGCACCTCCACCACCTCGTGTGAGTGCTCCACCTCATGGAACGCGAGCGCCAGCCCTGAAGCCGCCGCGGCGGCGGCCTCCATGCCTTCACCCTCCAGCCGCGCGGCGTTCGCCAGCAGGGTGCCACGCTCGCGTTCGGCATGGTCGAACACGGGAGGCGTCAGGCCCACTGTGGCCACTCCCCCCACCGCGCCGTCGTACTCGCGCAGGGCCGCGACGCCGAGCTGCAGTTGGAACCCCTTGGCCGCCTTCGCCTCGTCCGCGCGGGCGCGCTCCGCACGGGCCAGCGACAGGCGAAAGGTCACCTCCGGAAGATCCGCGGCTCGCGCCTGCAACGCCGGCCACTGTGACTCCGCGGGCAGTGCCACTTCGGGCAGTGGGCCCGTCGCGGTGACGGGAACCGCCTGCCGTGCACCCACCTGTCGGGAGAACTCCGTGCGGTGCGCTACGGCCACGCCTTGGACGTCCAACTCCGTGAGTCGCGCATCGGCCGCGTAGGTCGCGGCCTCCGCCACGTCCAGCTTCGTCGCCGCACCCAGCGCCGCCGCGGACTCCACCGCCTTGCGGAACGCGTCAGCCAGTCGCACCTCCTCGGCCGCTCGTACCTGAGCCTGCTCCGCGGCCCACAGCGACAGCCATGCCTCGGCGACGGTCAGCCGGCGGGCCAACAGCGCGGAGCGGGCCTCTTCCGACAACGTCTGTGTCTCCAACCGTGCGGCTTCCTTTCGCGCGGTGCCGAGGCCGGAGAGGTGGAACGGCTGGGCCACACCGACGCGCAGGTCCAGTCCGCTCCCCGCCGCGGCCGAACGCCGCCAGCCGGGCTCCACCACGAGCTGTGGGTTGGACAGCGAAGAGACCCGGGACACCTCGGTGCGCTGGGACACCACGGCGCGCGCGGTGGCGGCGGGCAGGGGGGCACGTTCCGCCAGCGCGAGCGCCTCCGCGAAGCTCATCGGAGTCGGTTCGGGCGAGGCGGCGAGCAGGAACGCGGTCAGGGCAACCACCATGCGAGGCACCGTAAAGGCCTGTCGCGAGAGCAGCTTGAGACGTCTGTGAGAGGAGTCTCAGAGAACGCCGAACCCTGTATCGAGCACGTAGCCCTGCTTATGGCGTCCCGGCTTCTTCGATGGAGGGACGGGGTCGATGAGCTGCTCTGGGCGGCAGCGAAGCACCATGGGCTTCAGCGTCTCGGCGGCCGCGGAGCCTTCTTCGTTCGCTCGCCCATGACTCCAGACGCGGCGGCCCGCAGGAGGCGGCGGAAGGTGGGGCATTCCATGTGGCTCGGCGCGGGACAGGCAGCGGCGTGCCTCAGGCCGTCGCGCACGGCGGTGAGCTTGCGGAGCGTCCTGTCCAGCTCCTCCGCCTTGGCCGCGAGCAGCTTGCGGTCGATGCGCGGTCGCCCGTCCGACGCGAACATCCGCGCGATCTCATCGAGCGAAAAGCCGGCGTCGCGCCCCAACGCAATCAGTGCCAGCCGTTCCAGCACGCCCGCATCGAACAGACGGCGCAGGCCCCTCCTGCCGATGGAGGCGATCAGCCCCTTCTCCTCGTAGAACCGCAGCGTCGAGGCAGGAACGCCGGACCGCTTCGCCACCTCGGTGATGTCCAGGTCTGCCATGCGCTTGACCTCAAGTTGACTTGAAGTGGCACAGTGCAATCTCCACTTCACGAAGGCAAGTCAGCAGGAGGAGACGCACATGGATGCCACGCCCCCGAACGAGGACGAACAGACGAAGCTCTGGAACGGCCGCGCCGGACACGCCTGGGTCGACGCGCAGGAGGTGCTCGATGGGATGTTCAAACCGTTCAAAGACCTGCTGGTCGAAGCGGTCTCCCCTGAAGCCGGGGGTCGGGTGCTCGACGTCGGCTGCGGCACGGGCGGCCCCCTGCTCGCCGTCGCGCGGCGGCTTGGAGCGAAGGGCCACTGCGTCGGCATCGACATCTCGGAGCCGATGATCGCCTTCGCCCGGACCCGCGCTGAACGGGAAGGCACGCCGGCAACCTTCATCCGCGCCAACGCGCAGGACCACGCGTTCGAGCCTGCGAGCTTCGACCTGATCATCTCGCGCTTCGGCGTCATGTTCTTCGACGACCAGGTCCGGGCTTTTGCGAACCTGCGGCGTGCCGCGAGGCCCGACGCCGAACTCCAGTTCATCGCCTGGCGGAGTGCCGCGGAGAATCCCTTCATGACGACCGCCGAGCGCGCCGCGGCACCGCTCCTGCCGAACCTCCCCGCTCGCCGGCCAGGAGCGCCCGGGCAGTTCGCCTTCGCGGACCAACATCGGGTCGCCTCCATCCTGGCGGAGAGCGACTGGGCCCACATCAAGCTCGAACCCATTGATGTCGCCTGCACGCTGCCTGAGAAGGAGCTGCTCGGTTATGTGACCCGGCTCGGTCCCGTCGGCATGCTCCTACAAGAGGCGGACGACCCGACCCGCAGGCAGGTCATCGAAACGGTCCGCGCCGCCTTCGAGCCCTATGTGCACGGAGCGGAGGTCCGCTTCACCGCTGCCTGCTGGAAGGTCACCGCCCGAGCCAGTTAGTCGCACCGCTTCGGACCAGCATGGCGAGGAGGAACGAGAAGTAGCTCATGGCCGCCAGCCGTCCGGAACGGCTTCGCGGACTCCGGGTCTTGAAGAACAGGGCCAGGTTGAGGACTCCCAGCACCACGGGCAGCACGAAGAGCCAGGCTGTTGCCTGTGACAGGGTCTCCGCCTGCCACGGGCGCGTGAGTCCCAGGTAGAGCCCCGCTGCTCCCGTGACCATCGCGAAGGCGATGAGACTGCTCGCCACGGACCCCACTTCGTCGGAATACAGCTTCACTCCCGGCTTCGCCGTCCCGGGCCATGCGGTCTTCCGCATCACCTCCCAGTGCAGGTACAGGAACACGAGGCCCAGCACGGCGAACAGCCCCGCGGGGTTCAGGGGCCGGCCCGTGCGCTCGGCATTCGCCACCCAGACGTAGAGGCCGTGGCCTACGTGCAGTTGGATGGCGATGCCGATCATCAGGAACATGCTCCGCTGGTACGCGGCGCTGTGCTTCTCCAGCCACCAGAGAAGCAGGGCGTGCGCCATGATTCCGAGCAGGATGAGGGCTCGCACCCACGACACGGCCAGGTTCGTCCCCAGCAGGATGACGGCGCACACGGAGAGCGCGACGTACAGGCCCTGGAAGCTGACATCTCCTTTCGCCAGTCCCCGGTCCGGGTTGTGGATCCGGTCGTAGTCGTAGTCGCGCAGCTCATCCACGATGCGCATGAAGTAGCCCACGCCGAAGATGCTCAGCGCCACGTGCAGCAGGTCCCATGACGGCACCAGTCCCTGCCCGTCCAGCACCTGGAACATGCCGTCCAGGCTCACGCACCAGAGCGAGATGACGGCCAGGTAGAACAGCGGCGGATACCGCTGCACGGAGAAGCGCATCACAGCGCGAATCATGGCTCCCCCAGCAGCGTGACGATGCCCGTGGAACCATCCACCCGGACCCTGGCGCCATCCGGGATCCGCGTCGTCGCGTGCGCCACGCCCACCACCGTGGGGATGCCGAACTTCCGGCCCGCGATGGCCGTGTGCGACAACATCGAGCCTCGCTCCACCACGATGCCGCCAGAGGCCAGCATCAGGAACAGCCAGCCCGGGTCCGTCTCCTTCGCGATGAGGATGTCTTGCTTGCTCAGCGAGCCCACTGCTCCGGGATCCATCACGACGCGCGCGACGCCCTCGACGACTCCCGCGCTTGAACCGAGCCCCTTGAGCAACGAAGCGTCGTCGCTCGCTGCCTCCACGGCCCTCGGTACTCCATCCGCCACGCTGCCCACGGTGGTGAAGTCCCGCGGTGGCTGGCGCTCCGTGTTGTCCTGCTGCTCCCTCCTTCGCAGCCGCGCGAGCTCACCCAGGTTCCGGGTCACGCTCCGGCCCTCGAAGTGGTCCATCACCTCCTTCATCGTGAGGTAGTGCACGTCCAGCGGCGCATCGAGCACGCCCCGCTCCGCCATCCGCTGGCCTAGCGCCGCGAACACCTGCCGGCTGAAGCCGAAGAGCTGGCCTCGCCAGAACCGACTGTCCTCTCGCAACCCGATGACCTGGCGCAGCCGCTCCAGGAGCTGCTGGAGCGCCAGCTTCCTCACCGGATGTCCCTGGAGCAGCGTGGTCAGCTGCGCCTCGGCCTCCTTGCGCCGTGCCAGGTCGGAGGACCTCAGCTCCGCCCTCGTGACGGACGTGCGCGCGTAGGACTGGACCACACGCACCAGCTCCCACGGCGTGTCCCGCAGGCTCGGGCGCTCCACGTTCAGCTCCTGAACGCCCCGGTCGCCGTACTCGCTCAGGTGCTCGCGGAACGTCCTTGCGAAGGCGGGCGCGACCTCTCCGGCCGCGAGCCGCCGCCACACCTCCTCCGCCTCCTCTTCCGCGAAGAGCTTCGACAGCGCCGGGTCCGCGCGCACGGTCTCCGCGAGCGCCACCGCGGAGAGGAGTGCGTGCGTGCTCGCATCCGGCCGGGCCCCGCACAGCAATCCCACGAGCAGCGCGCTGGGATCCTCGTCGGTCCACTGCTTCAGCAGCCGGCTCGCCAGCCCGTAGAGCGTGTTGATGTACCAGTGGTTGATGAGCGTCAGCCCCCACCAGTTCCCCACCCCGGTCCAGATGTTCCGGAAGTGGTGGATGAGGACCAGCGGGTCCTCCCTCGCCGGTGCCAGGGCGCGCACCTCCGCGAGCGTCCTCTTCCACCACGCTTCGAACGCGTCGAAGTCATGTTGGAACGTCGCGGTGACACGCAGCGCGCCCGCAACCGAACGTCCCAGGGCGAACGCGTAGCTCGCGGTGCTGGGAAAGCTGTCGCGGTGGCCGGGCAGTCGGATGAACAGCGAGGCGTCCAACTGGAGCACATGCTCCAGGTCCCGCATCGACGTGAGCGCGACGAACGGGTTGATGCCGTTGACGTGCATCAGGTTCGACAGCGAGTGGTAGACGCGCCCGTCAATGAACCCCAGCATGTTCTGGAACGCGGGCGTCTGGTCATGCAGGGCCCGCGCGTCCGCGCCCCACATGCGGCGCACGCAGTCGTAGAAGATGACCTCGTAGAAGTGGCTGGCGAGCGAATACGTCAGCGGTGTGGTGACGCCCGGGAAGCTCTCCGAGACATTCGCGCAGCTCCACACGCGGATCTTCCGGAAGTCGAACGCGATGGGCCGCGATTGCAGCACGTGCAGCGTCCCGTCCTCGGTGAAGGTGCCCTCGATGTCCTGGGGCACGCCGAAGCTGCGCTCGATGTCCTGTCCCAGCGTGGCCAGCCGACCCAGCTCCGCGTCCGTGAGGCAGGGCGCGTCCCGCAGTTGCTCCGGCACGGGCCAGCTGAGCAGCTCGCCGCCGGGCACCGGGTTCTCACACAGCATCTCCGCCTTGTGGCCCAGCTCCCGGTCGATGTGGCCCGTCTGCGGATGGAGGAAGTAGTGGTCCACGCCGACCTTCTCCTGGACGACGCCCTCTCCAATCCCGTGCCCCGCGACCACGAGCGTCTTGCGCTCGGTCGTCTTCGGGTCGCAGGTGAAGAGCACGAACGAGCGGCGCCCCGGCACCATCCGCTGGATGCCCACCGCCACGGTGAGCCCCTGCACGTCGCGTCCCTGCGACAGCCGATAGATGAGCCCCTCCGGCGTGTACCCCGAAGCCCAGCAACGGCGGATCCGCTCCATCAACGTGCCGCGCCGCACGTAGAGGAACGTCGAGCTCACCCCGGCGAACGGATCCGCCTCCGAGTCCTCGCTGTCTCCCAGCGCGCGGGCCACGACGGAGGCACGCACCGCCACCACCGCTTCGGTGCCGAAGGTCCGGTCGAACGCGTCCAGGATGGACGCCTCCACCCCGGCCGGGAGCGGGACCTCCACGAAGAGCCGTTCAATCTCCTCGGCGACCCGGCGGATGTCCTGCTGGGACGTGCGGTCCACCGTCGACGTGAGCTGCTCGATGGTGGGAACGAGGGGCCGCGCCACCTCCTGGAACATCGTGGTGGTGAGACAAAAGAACTCGGGGACCGGGAAGCCCTCGCGTGCCAGGTGTTGCTGGCGCGCGAACTTCTGGCCGACGTGGCGCGGGTCTCCGGCCTCGGTCATGGAGACAAGGGGCGATGGCGAAGTCATGGCGGGGGTTCCTTCAGGAACGAAAGGCATTGAGTGCGCTTCGCAGGGCGTCCACCGGGGACCGCGACAGCAGGTCCTCCAGGCCGGGCACCGCCGCGAGCCGCGTGACATCCAGACACTGTGAATGCGTCAGCAACTCCAGACGTTCGGCCACCGCCCGGACACGCTGGCGGGGGTCTTCCCGCAGCGCGCGCAGGAGCCAGTCAGGGACCGAGATCTTCACGGTGGGCCGGGCCAGGCCCAGCCCCTCCGCCACCGTGCCCAGGAACTCCGAGCGCACGAGTGGACGCGAATAGGCGACGTTGAACGCCTGCTGTTCGGGACGCGGCGTCTCCACCATCCGTCGCGCGAGCGTCCAGAGGACGCGGCCCAGGTCGTCCACGTCGATGAACGAGAACGCCACGGCATCGTCACCGGCCTGCACGCCCCGCTTCAGGAGCTTCACCATCGCGGGAAGGACGAACCGGTCCCCGCGCCCGAGCAGGAAGCGCGGCCGGAGCAGCGCCGCGTGGAGGCCCACCCGGATGGCGTGCTCCGTGATGAGCGCCTCGGCCGCCACGCGGGAGCGGGCCAGCGGCGTACACGGGCGCAGCGGATGGTCCTCCGTCACGCCCCCATGAGGCCCCGGGCCGTAGACGGACATGGAGCTGCCGTGAAGGACGCCCCGGCAGTCTCCCGTGAGCCGCGCCAGCAGTCGCTGCGTCCCCTCCACGTTGGTCCGCTCGAAGCCCGTGCCGTCGGTGTCCCGCTGCTTCGTGGCGAGGTGCAGGACGACATACGGGTACGGGGGAAACAGCGCGTCGGGGATGCCGTGCAGGTCTCCTTGCACGACGTGGACGCCATCGCCCCAATCCCTCCCGTCGGGAGTCCGCACCAGCACGTGCACGGGATGCGCGCCGCGCTGGCGCAGAAACGCCTGCCCCACCATGCCGGTCGCGCCCAGGAGCACGACGCCGAAGCCTCCGGGTGGTGCTACCAGAGCCATGGGACCAGCCGCTTGCGACTCGCCGCGTACTCGGCGTAGCCCGGGAAGGAGCCCAGCAGCAGCCGCTCCTCGTGCCGGATGCGCAGGAGCACCGCCGGAACGAACAGCAACACGAACACCGCGAGCCCCGGCACCGCCGGGAAGACGAGCAGGTAGCCCACGTGCGCCAGCAGCATCCCGGTGTAGGCCGGGTGCCGGAGCTTGCGGTAGACGCCGCCCGTGACGAGCAGGCTCGCGTCCGGCAGCCGCACCCGGTGCGAGTACGCCCGCCCGAGCGTGCGGATGGCCGTGAGCCGCAGCGACACCCCGGCGATGAAACAAAACAACCCCACCGCGCGCGGCACCGGCCCCTGCTCCAGCGTGGGGAACGCCACCGCGAGGAGGATGGTGGCCAGGCGCCCCACCGCGTAGAGCTCGAGCGTGGCGCTGTCTCGCTCGGCGGTGGGCTTGCGCGTCTCGCGCAGCGTCACCCGGCTCTCCAGCAGCATCCACGCCAGGTACGCGCCCAGCATCACGGCCGCGAGAGGCCGGCTCTCCTCCGGCGTGCGCAGCACCTGCCGGATGCCGAGCGGGATGAGCAGCCCCACCCCCGTCACCAGCAGCAGCGTGGGCATCCACCGATGCAGGTGCTTCATGACGCCGCCTTGCCAACGGCGCCAATCTGGCCTGCGTAGCAGCACGCCCCCTGCTGCCAGCCCTGGACGGAGATCCACAGGCGGCCCCGGCGTCCTTCGGTCCGCACCGGCTCCGCCCACTCCGGGAGCCGGAAGCTGGAGAAGGTGCGGATCACCATGGGCACGTCGTGGCGGACGAACTGCTGGAACTCCAGCGAGAGGCGGGTCATCACGATGACCCAGTCGAGCGGCATTCCCACCAGGTGGAGGGTCGCCATGCCCGCCTGACGCGCGATCTCCGTGAGGAGCATCCCCTGGACGTGCTCGGACGGATGGTCGAAGTGGAACTCCGGCGACTCCACGAAGGTGTTGAACTGCTGGAACGCTCCCACCCGGCAGGCGTTCGCGAGCAGCACGTTCGCCGGGTCCCTCTTGTGGACGAGCACCGGGTCGATGCGCGCCATCGGCAGGGACTCCCCTTCCCCGAACAACTGCCGGCCCTCGGAGAGCGGGTTGCGCACCGGCACCCGGGCGAGCAGTTCGGAGAGGTTCTCCGGCGGGGCCTTCGTCCAGCGGCCCCCCACGTCCACGCCCACCGGCGTGGCGTCCGCCCAGTCCGCGAGTTCGCGGTGCTCGTGGGCCCGCGCGCCCACGTAGAGACCGCAGTGGTTTTGGAGGACGGCGGCCAGCAACTCCGCCTCCTCCACGTTCTTCACCGGGATGCGGCAGGGGTGCTCGACTTCGGGGAGGACGGACTCAGGGACGAGCAGGAACGAGACAGCCTCCGGCGACGCCACGCGCACGCGGCGCCCAGGATGGCTGGGAATGGCTTCCATGTCTGTCTTTCTCCAACTGAGGGGGAAAGACAGTCTAGGAACCGGCATGTCTCGATACGAGAACCGGGCAAGGCCCGCGGATCCACGCCGGAAGCCTGACGTGTCACATGCGCGCAAGCGACACCGCGAAGGCTACCCGCGCGTCACCGCCGCGCACCCGCCTCCCGTCGGATGAGAAGGCGGGACGGCGGGATGGCACGGTCGATGGTGAACACACGAGGGGGGTGGGACCCGGGCCCCATGCGACGTCTGGCGAACAGTCAGGCGGGCCCCCGGTTGTGGAGGGAGCGGACCGTGAAGAGGGTGCGGCCACTCGGCGAGTGTGAGTGAGGGCCCTTCGGGGCTTCCGAGTGCGCGGGACGGGCGTTGGCGGGAGGGGTGGGCATGCGTACGGGCAGCGGTCGGGCGTGGCTTTCGGCGTTGGCACTGATGGCGGTCAGCGGTCCGGCGGTGGCGTCCGGCACCAGCGTGGGCGGACCGGATTCGGTGAGCGTGCGCCGGCTGGCCGCGCTGCCGGACGAAGAGCTCATGTCCGGCTTGGACGCGAACGTTGAAACCCAGCCCTCCGTCACCTTGAACGGCCAGCTGTATTTCTTCACCGGCCGGCGCGTCACCGACATCGAGGACAGACCCCTGAAGCTGTGGGCCACGGATGGCACCGCCCAGGGCACCCGCTCTGTGCAGGACCTGCTGCCGACCTCCGCCGTCATCGATCACATGACGCTGTCCGCGGTGCCCGGGCGCATGTTCTTCACCGCCTGGAGCAGCGGCACCACCGGCCGCGAGCTGTGGACGAGCGACGGCACCGCCCAGGGCACCCGGCTCGTGCGCGACATCCAGCCGGGCGGAGCCAACGGCCTGCGCCTGCCCACCGCGCTCGTTCCCTTCGGGGACTCCGTGCTGTTCGCCGCCGAATCCAGCCTCCACGACAGCGAGCTGTGGAAGTCGGACGGCACCGAGGCGGGCACCGTGCGCCTCAAGGACATCGCGCCCGGGGCGCAGGGCTCCTCCCCGTCCATCCTCGGCCGGTGTGGCGACGCCATGCTCTTCAGCGCCAACGGTCCCGAGGGCCGGGAGCTGTGGCGCACGGACGGCACCGAGGCGGGGACCCGGCTGGTGCGCGACGTGCGCGTGGGCGCCGAGTCCTCCGACCCCGCGTTCGCCGCCGTCCTGGGCTCCACCTGCTTCTTCACCGCGGACGACGGCCAGCACGGCCGCACGCTGTGGAAGACGGACGGCACCCAGGCGGGCACCCGCCCCGTGAGCGACCTGGTGCCGGGCCCCACCGAGCCCGGCCTGAGCCGGTTCACCGTGCTGGGCGACAGGCTCCTGTTCTTCGTGAACGACAACGGCCGGCTGGACCTGTGGAAGACGGATGGCACCGAGGCGGGGACCCTGCCGGTGAAGCCCGTGCCCGGCAGCTACAGCCTCAACGAGCCGGCGCCCACGCTGGTGCGGGCGGGCGCGCGCGTCTACTTCATGACCTGGAGCCTGGACTCCAGCGGCCGGCTGCTGTGGGTCACGGACGGCACGTCGGCGGGCACCCGCATCCTCCCCACGGTGCAGGCGGGGGCCCCGCTCACCCTGGCCGCCTGGGGTGAAGAGCTTGTCTTCATCACCCTGCCCAACATGTGGGGCAGCGAGCTGTGGCGCACCGACGGCGTGACGGGCAACACGTACCGCCTGGCGCGGCTGCCGTCGCACCGGAACTTCATCCCGAAGAAGCTCCTGCCCTTCGGCGACGCGATGCTCGTCGTGTCCGGGGATGGCTTCGCCGGCCCGGCACTGTGGCGCCTGGACCGCGACGCCACGGCACCCGCCTTCCTGGAGTGCCCCGCCCACCTCGACGTGGCCGCCACGAACCCCCAGGGCACCGAGATGCACCTGGCCCCTCCCGCGCTCACCGGCGGACAGGCGCCCTTCACGGTGCGCACCAGTCACCCTGAGGGCACGCCGCTGTCCATGCCGATGAGCTTCGGTGTCCGCTACCAGGCCGAGGATGCGCAGGGCCGCGTCGCCGCGTGCGTCATCGACGTCACCGTGCGCGACCTGACGCCGCCCGTCCTCAAGGGCTGCCCGACGCAGCTCACCCTCAACGCGCGCTCGCCCAAGGGCGCCATCGCGTTCTACCCGGCCATCCAGGTGACGGAGGAGACGGGCAACGACATCGTCATCACGTACAGCCCGGAGGACGGCAGCCTCCTGCCCCTGGGCACGACCCGGATGACGATGACGGTCCAGGACCGGGCGGGCCACATCAGCACCTGCTCCTTCCCCGTCACCGTGCGCGATGGGCAGCCTCCCACCCCCGCCTGCAAGGTGGGCGAGGTCCGCGTGGAAGCGGAGGGGCCCGACGGCGCGCACGCGTCGTGGCCGGAGCTGACGTCCAGCGACAACATCTCGTCGCAGACGACCGTCACCAGCTCCCATGCCTCCGGGGACCTGTTCCCCATTGGCATCACGCCCGTGCAGCTCACCAGCACGGACGAGGCGGGCAACAGCAGGACGTGCGAAATCCAGGTGAAGGTGCGTGACACGCGGCCGCCCGTCCTCAACTGCCCGGCGGACATCGCGCTGGAGACGGCGGTGCTGTCCGGCACCCGCGCCGAGTACCCGCTCGCCACCGCCCTGGACAGCGTGTCCCCGACGCAGATCAGCTACAGCCCGGAGCCCGGCTCGCTGCTGTCGCCGGGGGAGCACTCGGTGCGGGTGACGGCGCTGGATGCGGCCGGCAACGCGGCGCTGTGCAGCTTCCAGGTCTCCGTGGAGTACGACCCCACGAGCGACATGCAGCGCGGCCTGGGGTGCTCCGTGGGCAGCGGGCCGGCCTCCGGCGCGAGCTGGGCGGCGCTGCTCCTTCTTGGCTGGACGCTCTGCCGCCGTCGCAAGGGCGCCCCGTCGGACGCGTGAGCATGGACCGTGGCGGCGCGGGGGACTTCCGCTACAGTCCCCCGTGCGCCCCATGGACCTCACCCTCTTCTTCGTCGGACTCGTGAAGGTCGTCTTCGGTGGCCTCGTGGCCGCGCTCGGCATCGGCCTGGGGATGCACGGCCTTGGCCGCCTGCTGGACAGCCACCCCGTGGAGGAGCTGCGCCAGGGCAACATCGCCGCCGGGCTGGTGCACGCGACGAGCCTCGTGTCGCTCGGCCTGCTCGTGCAGCACGCGTTGAAGGCCACCGGGGACGCGGTGGACATCGCGGTGCAGAACCCGCCCGTGTCGCCCGTCGCCGTGCTCCAGTTGATGGGCCTGTCGCTCGTACACGTGGGGCTGTCGCTGGCGGTGGGCGTGGCGGTGCTCGCGTTGGGCGTGCGCCTGTTCGACCGGATGACCCCGGGCGTGGACGAGATGGCGGAGGTGCGCAAGGGCAACATCGCGGCCGCGCTCATCCTCTGCGCCTTCCTGCTCGTCATCGCCCTGCTCACCGCGCCCGGCCTCCAGGCCGCGCTCAACGGGCTCATCCCCTTCCCGCAGCTCCCCACCGGCATGCTGCGCGCTCCCGCCTGAGGCCCGCATGGTCACGCGCTCCTGGAACGGGAAGACGAAGCTGCTGCTCGCGCTGGCGCTGCTGGGCATGGCCCTGCTCACCGCCCTCTGGCGCCTGGACGTCCGCAGGAACGCCGGCCGGCTCGCGGAGTCCGGGTGGACGGAAGAAGCCAGGGACGAGGCTCCGCGGGAGGCCTCGCAGGACCTGGGCACGGTGCTCGTTCCCCAGGACACGCCGCTGGAGCGGGCGCGCGCGTATGACTGGCGCGTGGAGGGGCTGACGCCTCCCCGGCAGCAGCTGGCGTTCGGCCTGGGCGAAGCCGAGGAGCACGGGCTGGAGCAGGCGCACCGCGACTACAGCCGGAGCCTGCGCTACCGCGCCATGGGCCCGGAGCGCTTCACCTACGTGGCGCCCCCGGGGTGCGGCGCGGACATGCGCTGCATCTACGCGGAGCTGATGCGCAGCAACGCGGCGCCGGTGCGCGTGCTGGGCGAGCGCTTCGCCACCTCCATCCGCGAGCGCGGCCTGGACGCGGCCCAGGCCACCGAGCTCATCCTCGGCTTCGTGCGCCGCGTGCACTACGAGCTGCCCGGAGACGACCCGTTCGGCATCGTCCCGCCGGGGCTGGTGCCCGCGCAGGACCGCGGCGACTGCGACTCCAAGGCGGTGCTCGCGCTGATGCTGCTGCGTCAGGCGGGCGTGGACGCGGTGATGCTGTACTCGGATGCGCTCGCGCACGCGGCCATCGGCGTAGGCCTGCCCGGCACCGGCACCCGCATCGCCTTCGGGGGGCGCGGCTACCGCTACGCGGAGCTCACCGCCGAGGGCTGGCCCCTGGGCATGATTCCCCCCCAGTACAACAAGCCCCTGCTCTGGCGCGTCCTGCCCCTGCCCGACGCTCCGGGCTGAGAGGTCTGGAGCTTCCCACTGACTTCCGGTATTCCTGCTCTATCAGGGATGCGCCTCCAGCTGGCATCCCTCAACCGGACAGGGAGCAGGCACATGGAAGCCAGGCATTCGCGGACGTGGTGGGTGCAGCGGTTCTTCGCCGTGGGGCTGGCGGTGGCGGCCGTGGGCTGTGGCGCGGCGCAAGAGGCGGACGGCGCGCAAGCGACGCCCAGCGCGGTGGAGCAGGCGCTGGGCGCGTGCACGCACCAGGTCACCACCAACACGTACGTGGGCCCGGACTACTGGGGCACGCTCGTCATCAAGAACACGGGCACGGTGGCCATCGCCAATCCGCAAATCGCGCTCGACGTGCCGTCGGGCGTGACGTGTGACGATGATCAACCCGGCTGGACGCACACCCAGAGCAACCGCACGTGTACGTACACGCGGACCTCCGCGCTGACGGTGGCGGTGAACGCGTCGTACACGTTCAACTACTCCAGCAACTCCAACACGTCCTTCACGGCGACCAACGTGAGCGTGCAGTCCGACAGCTGCGGGGGCACGACGCCGCCCCCGGGCCCCGGCCTCACCGCGAACCAGAAGAAGGTCGCGGAGGCGCTGACGAGCATCTGGGAGAACGACACCCCCACGCTCAACTACGCCTATTCGGAGAACATCGGCGACGGGCGCGGCTACACCAGCGGGCGCGCGGGCTTCTGCACCGGCACCGGCGACGCCATCCAGGTGGTGCAGTGCTACCGGGCCCTGCGCACCGAGGCCAACGGCAACCGCCTGGCGAAGTACTGGAACGCGCTCACCGTCATCAACAACCGCTTCCTGTCCACCGGCCAGTCCCAGGCCTCCACCGCGGAGCTGGACGCCGTGGGCAACTGGACCGCGGACTGGGCGGCGAGCTTCAACACCGCCGCGACGAAGGCGGACTTCAAGCTGTGCCAGGACCAGGTGAGCGACGCGCTCTACTACACGCCCATCATGAACGAGGCCACGCGCTGGGGCTTCACCCAGGCGCTCACCAAGGCGGCGCTCTACGACGCGGCCATCAACCACGGGGAGAGCGGCGTGAAGGCCATCATCCGCAACGCCAACACGGCCCTGGGCAACAGCGGCCAGGTGGCGCCGGTGATTGGCTACAACGGCATCACGGAGAACGCCTGGCTCCAGAAGTTCCTGGAGAAGCGCCGGGACGTGCTCGCCGCGGACTCCACCTGGGTGCAGGCGGTGGACCGCGTGGCCGCGTACGAGAAGCAGCGCCGCGTGGGCAACTGGAGCCTGGGCACCGCCCTGCGCAACGACGTGCGCGCCCGCGACTGCTGGGGCACCACCTACCCGGCGAGCGGCTACACCGTGCGCGTCATCAACCCGGACGGCACCTGGAGCACGCCCGCCTCGTACACCTACGCCTGCCAGTAGGGCCGGGGCCGGCAGCTCGTCGGGCAGGCCACTGGCAGGCCACTGCCCGACACGGGCCCTGACGGCGCGCTGGCCGCCAGGGCGCCTGGGATGGCATGACCTGCCCCATGGCCCGTGACGTCTCGTTCTTCGACACCCTCGGCTCCCTCCTCGCCCAGGAGCGCGAGGCCGAAAAGGCCCGCATGGCCGCGTTCGCGCAAGGACTGTCCCTGCGCGAGCGCGAGGAGCAGGGCCTGTCGGTGCTGGACCTGGAAGCCGTCGAGGAGGAGGTGGGCCTGGGCGGCCGCATCCTCCTCACGCTCGCCCGCGCGGACCGGGGGCGGCTGCCCACGCGCCTGTCCAACGGCGACTTCGTGGCGGTGCTGCCCCGCCGCGCGGAGGTGAAGGACCCCGCGAAGGCGCTCGTGTCGCGCGCCTCCTCCACGCGCATCCAGCTCGCCTTCGACCGCGACCCGCCCGCCTATATCTCCGAAGGGCTGTTGCGCCTGGACGTCGTCCCCAACGACGTCACCTACGAGCGCGTGCGCGCGGGCCTCCAGCGCGTGAAGGCCCTGGACAAGGGCGCGGAGCGTCACAAGCGCGAGGTGCTGCTGGGCAACGAGCCCGCGCGCTTCGACACCGCGAAGGACTTCACCCCCAGCCGCCCGCTCAACCCGGAGCAGCTGGACGCGGCGAAGCGCGCGCTCGCGGCGGAGGACTTCTTCCTCATCCACGGCCCGCCCGGCACCGGCAAGTCCACCGTGCTCGCGGAGGTGGCCGTGCAGGCCGTCGGGCGCGGCGAGCGCCTGTTGTGCACCGCGGCCAGCAACGCCGCCGTGGACCACCTGCTGGAGCTGTGCCTGGAGCAGGGCCTGCGCGCCATCCGCGTGGGCCACCCCGCCCGCGTCGCCGCGCGGCTCCAGGAGCACACGCTGGACATCGTGGTGGAGGACCACCCGGACCGCATCATCAGCCGCGACCTGTTCGACGAGGCCTTCGACCTCTTCGGCTACGCGCGCCGCCAGCGCAGCCAGGGCCGCAGCCGCGACCGCTTCTCCAACGCCCGCTCCTCCACCGCGGAGGCCAAGGACCTGATGGACGAGGCGCGCAAGCTGGAGAAGAAGGCCGTGCGCGCGGTGCTCGCCCGCTCCGACGTGGTCTGCGTCACGCTCGCGAGCCTGGGCTCCGGCATCCTCGCCGGCGAGGAGTTCGACCGCGCCCTCCTGGACGAGGCCACCCAGGCCACCGAACCCCTGGCCCTGCTGGGCTTCCTGCGCGCGCCCAAGGTGGTGCTCGCCGGAGACCCGCAGCAGCTGCCGCCCACCGTGCTGTCGCAGGAGGCAGCGAAGGCCGGCCTGGGCGTGAGCCTCTTCGAGCGCCTGCTCAAGGACCACGGCGACGACGTGAAGCGCATGCTGCGCGAGCAGTACCGGATGAACACCACCATCATGGCCTTCCCCTCCAAGGAGATGTACGCCGGGGAGCTGCGCGCGCACCCGTCCGTGGCGGACCGCACGCTCGCGCAGGTCCTCACGCCCGGCGCGCAGGTGGACGCCCCGCCCGTGCTCTTCCTCGACACCGCGGGCAAGGGCTTCGACGAGGAGGTGGAGCCCACCACGCACAGCCTCTTCAACCCGGGCGAGGCCGGCTACGTCATCGCCCGCGTGCGGGAGCTGCTGGCGCTGGGGCTGTCCCCGCGCGAGGTGGCCGTCATCGCGCCCTACAGCGCGCAGGCCCGCCAGTTGCGCGAGGCGCTGGAGGCCGTGCACCTGGAGGTGGAGGTGGACACAGTGGATGCGTTCCAGGGCCGGGAGAAGGACGCCATCGTCGTCAGCCTCACCCGCTCCAACAGCGAGGGACAGCTGGGCTTCCTCAATGACCTGCGCCGCATGAACGTCGCGCTCACCCGCGCCCGCAGGCACCTGTTCGTCGTGGGCGACTCCGCCACCTTGAGCAGCCACGCGTTCTACGCGCGCTTCATCGAAGGCACGCAGACGGACGGCGGCTACCGCTCCGCATGGGAATGGCCGGACCCGACCTGAGCCTCACGTCCCTGAGCCTCACGTCCGGCATGATTGTCATCCCAACGACTTTCGCCGGCCCTGGAGGGCATCGCCCTGCGGACCTACGCAAGGAGTGCGGGCCGGGTCCGCGAAAATTGTCGGCGCGCTGAACGAAATTTGTCACCTGTCGCACCGCCCTCCGGGGAGGGGTCCGGATTTCAGGGCTTTGGCGGAAGGCTCGGGCCGGCACGAAGGATGCTTCTCCTTCCGGTCAAGGAGGGAAGCAATGTCCCAAGCGCCGGTCGTGACGAAGGAGAATGACGTCTGGGTGATTCGGATTGATCGCCCCAACGGGAAGACGCAGGAGTACCGCTGCGCCACGGAGACCCAGGCCCGGCAGCTGGCCCTGGTGCTCGGCCGTCCCGACTCCGGCGCGCCTCCGCGCCCCGGCGTGTCCCAAAGCAGCATCGTCTAACCCTCTTCAGGGAAGTCCGGTAAGGCGCAGGCCCGCGTGAAGGATGAAGGCGGCGAGAACGTCGTGGCGGTGGCCCAGGCGCACGAATGAAGCGCGTGCCTGGGCGCGCAGCTCGGCGACAGA
>NZ_RAWG01000203.1 GCF_003611735.1 Corallococcus sicarius
GCCATGGCGCAAGGGATTGCCACCTGGCTGCCTCGGTGCCCCACCTGCCACCGCGCCAACCTCCGACGCTCCCCGCGAAGACTGCTCGCTCTCCCCGTTCATCCATCGGGCCCCTGACGCAGTAGTGTTAAGCAGGGGGCGATGGGCGCGATGCCAACCTTTTGCGAGCCCCAGGAATTCGAGGAGGCCTGCTTCGCCGGAGGTATGTTCACCGGCGCCTCGAAGACGCGATGGGTGGACATGAGCGCAGGTGCTGCAGAGGTTGTGAGTCAAGGAGCGACCGTTGTCATCACGCACCGGGTCCGTGAGGGCAAGCATGCCGCCTACGAGACATGGCTCGAGGAGATTGCACCGGCTTGCAAGGCCTCGCCGGGCCATCTCGACTGGCACATCGTCCGCCCCGTCGCAGGACTGACCGAAACCTATACGGTCATCATCCGCTTCGATACGACAGCATCCTTGAGGCAATGGATGGAGTCGCCGGCCCGCGTCCGTTTGATTGAGAAGGTCCGGCCGCTGCTCGTGACGGGCGATGATTTCTTCGTCAGCAGCGGACTGGACTTCTGGTTCACGCCAGGGGGCGCCAAGGCCCGGGTCCCTGTCCGCTGGAAGCAATACCTGGTGACCTGGTCCGCCATCTATCCCCTGGGACTCGGGGTGCCGCTGGTGGTCAGACCCGTGTTGCGGTTGCTGGGCGCTCCCGACAATCACCTCCTGACCAGCCTGGCCGTGACGGGCACGGTCGTCTTCCTGATGGTGTACGTCGTCATGCCTCGCTACACGGCGCTCCTCAAGCGGTGGCTGTTCGCCTGAGTCCCCAACCGCCCGCGGCATGCGCACGCGGAGAGCCTGGGCATCCCCAGAGAGAGCATGGGCGCGGGCAGCCTCAGGCCGGGATGAGTTCCACCGGGAGCGTCCGGGGCCCGTGGATGGTCAGCCCCGGGAGCCAATCGATGTCCGGTGAGCGGAGCTTCAGCGCGCGAATGCGCGGGACGAGCGCCTCCAGCGCGAACCGGGCCTCCATCCGCGCGAGCTGCGCGCCCAGGCAGAAGTGGATGCCGTGGCCGAAGGAGAGGTGCTGGCTGCCCTTGTCCCGTCCGGGAAGGAAGGCGTCCGGCTGCTCGAAGATGCGCTCGTCGCGGTTGGCGCTTCCCACCAGCCCCATGACGAGGCTGCCCGCCGGAATGGGCGTCCCGGACAGCTCCACGTCCGACGTCGCGACGCGGAAGGCGAACTGCGCGGGCGGCTCGTAGCGGAGCACCTCCTCGAGGAAGCGCGGGATGTGCGCGCGGTCCGCCCGGGCCTGCTCCAGGTGTTCGGGAAAGCGGGCAAGGAGGATGGCCGCGTTGCCGATGAGCTGCGCTGTCGTCTCCATGCCCGCGGGCAGCAGCAGGAAGAGGAAGGAGAGGACCTCCGCGTCGGTGAGCCGCTGTCCCTCCACCTCGGCACGGAGCAGATCGCTCACCATGTCCTCCCCCGGCTGCCGGCGACGCGCGGTGATGACGCCGCCGAGGTAGTCCTCCATCTCCTTCACCGTGTCGCGGATGCCCGGGTGCTGCGCAGGCACGGCGGAGGTGATGAGGCCCATGTTCACCGACCAGCGCTTGAACTCGGTGAAGGTGGACGGCTCCAGACCGAGCATCCGACCGATGATGTTGCGGGGCAGAACGAAGGAGAAGGCGTCCACCAGATCCACCTCGCGCCGGTGGACGGCGGCCTCGGCCAGCGTCTCGGCCTCGTGGCGCACCTGGGCTTCCAGCCGCGCCATGCCGGTGGCACCGAAGGCGCGGTTGATCAACGCGCGAAGCTGCGTGTGGCGCGGCGGATCCCGGGTGACGAGCGACTGGGCCACCGGGTTGGGCCCCAGCCAGGGCGGCTCCGCCGTCGTCGCGAGCGCTTCCGAGGAGAAGCGCTGCGCGTCCTTCTGGACGATGCGCACGTCCTCGTACCGGGCGGCGGCGTAGGCGCCAAAGGGGGCGATGCGGCAGAGCCCGGACTCCGCGCGCATGCGCGCATACAAGGCGTGGCGCTCTGCCTCGGTGGTGGTGGCGAACAGGTCGTACGTCTGCAACGGCGTCTCCGTGGCGATGCCCCGACGGGCCCGGATGGGCGGGGGCTCCGCGAGGGAATACGGACGATGCCCACGGGGCTGGCTGCACGGGCCCACACCGCTCCAGGACTTCATCGCCGAACGCTGCCGGACCTCCCGCTCCCAGGCGAAGTGACAGCGGGAGCGGGCGTCCTCTTCCGGGGCCCTCGCGCTCAGGGACTCCAGCGCGCCCGACGCACCACCCAGGAGCTGCCGCCGCGCCCGTCCCGCACCACGGCCCAGAACGTCACCTCCTGCGCCGTCGCGCCCGCGGCCGGCTCCCACTCCGTGCGGTGCCGGCCCTGCTGGCCACCGAAGTCCGCGCCGCCCGTCTCCTGCGGACTGAAATCGCCCAGCGTGGCATGCCAGGAGATCTCCCACGCCTCCTTGAGGGTGACCGCCTGCAGCCGCAGGCCCGGCACCACGTACGTCTCCTCCAGGGCCGACACGTCCTCCGCCGTCACCACGAAGGGGCCAACGCCGCGCAGCTCCGGCAGCTCGGCGTCCAGCCAGGGCACGTCGTCCACGCGCAGGCCCGGAAGCACCGGCTGCTCGTTGGCCTTCATGCCCTCCACCACCGGGCACCAGAAGACCATCAGCTTCTGCGCGTACACCTCTTCATCGCCCGCCACTGCCCGGAGGACGAGCGGCATGCGGATGCCACCCAGCCCCTTGTAGGGGTCCTCCTCCTGCACGCGCTCCAGCAGCAGCCGGTCCTCCCCCACCCGGGCCGCGCCGGGGTTGATGGAGAGCGTCAGCTCGCCCGCGCTCGTGGTGCCCTCCGCGAGCAGCGCGCGGTCCGCTTCGTTCGAACAGGTGCGGTCCTCCGGATCCGCGCACGCCCACAACGTGTACTGGATGGGGCGCCCCTCGCCGGAGGGGTCCACCAGCAGCGCGCGGTACGTCACCGCCGCCGCGAGTTCGTCCAGGGCCTCCGGCGTGCGCTCGCAGGTGGACGCCATCAGCTCCGGCTGTTCCGTGGACACACCGAGCACCCGGAAGTCATACACGCGCGAGGGCTGGTCTTCAGGGTCGACGCAGGCCAGGGTCCCCATCGCCAGCAGGAGCAGGCCTCCGTAGTTGATCAGGGCCTTCATGTCAGAAGCTTCCTTTCACGCCCACCACGGGGAGGATGGGGATGCCGGGCACCTCGTACTCCCGGCGCTGCCGGTAGTCGTTGAAGACGAACTCGACGTTCTTCGCGTTGTAGAGGTTCTGCACGTCCAGGTAGACCCCCAGCGTCCAGCTCTGGAACTGCCAGCTCTTGTCCAAACGCATATCCAGCTGGTGGAAGCCGGCCGTGCGCGCCGAGGCATACGGGCCATACGTGCCGTTGAAGCGGTTGCGGTCCGCCTGGTACAGGTCGAACGAGTGGTTGAGCGGCGTCGTCGGACGGCCGGTGGTGTAGCGGAAGCGCCCGCCCAGCTCCCAGCCGTTGCCCAGCACGTAGCTGCTCACCAGCGTGAGGATGTGCGTCTGGTCGAAGGGGCTCAGGCCATACGTCTCATCCCCGTCGCCACCGAAGCCTCCGCCAAAGCCTCCGTTCCCTTCGGGCTGCGTGCCCGTGCGCCCGTCCAGGGAGCGGCTGAAGGTGTACGAAATCCAGCCGGACCAGCGGTCCGTCGCGGAGGCGCGGTTCTTCTTCACCATCACCTCGATGCCCAGCGCGCGGCCGATGCCCTCGTTCGAGTACGGCAGTTGGACGACGCCCCCGCCCTCGCGCGCGACGATCTGCCCGGGCTGCGCGACGTTGTTGAAGCGGCGGTTGAAGAAGCCCGTCACGTCCACGTTGAGCACGTCGGTGAAGCGGTGGTCCACGCCCAGGCTGCTCTGGAACGCGCGCTGGTAGATGAGGTCCGGGTTGCCGTACGGCAGGCTGATGAATCTGAACGTCTCCGCCGGCTGGCTGTAGAGGCCGAGCGAGCCCTTGAGGCTGGTGCGCTCGGTGGCCGCGAAGCGCACCCACAGGCGCGGATCCAGCGCCAGGTTCTGCGTGCTCCCCACCAGTTGGAGGTTGCCGCGCACGCCGGGCGTGAAGGTGAACTTGCCCACCTTCACGTCCGCTTCGACGAAGAGCGCGCCGTCGAAGGCGCCCAGGCTCAGCTTCTCGGAGACCAGCTCGCCCACGGACTCGGCGCCGGGGAAGGCCACGTACTCGAAGTTCTCCGGCGCGGGGAACTCCACGTCGTAGGACTGGTGCTCGTAGACGAGGTCCACGCCGGTGCGCACGGTGAGCGCGGAGGACTGCTCCAGGGCCACCACCTCGCGCGCGCCCACCGTGTAGGCCGTGCCGTCCTGCCTCGCGACGCCGAAGTTGAAGCTGAGCGCGTCATAGCCCACGTAGGGGGTGAAGACAGACGTGAGCGCGCCCTTGCGGTACGTCCAGTCGCCCTTCACGCGGTGGAAGAGCGTGCGCGTGTCCACCGTCAGGTCGCGCTCCGTCTTCGGGCCGGTGGACACGACGCGCAGCTGGTCGTCGCTGCCAAAGGCCATGACGTAGCCGCTGCTGCGCGCACCGCCCGCCTCCGCGTCCGACTTCGCGCCGCGCTTCGCGCCGAAGTCCACGCGCAGCTGGTAGTCCCAGTAGCGAGGCACCACGGTCAGCGTGCTGCCCTCCGTCTTGGGGAGCACGGCGGGCAGTAGCGTGTCGATGTACGAGCGCCGCGCGGCGGCGGCCACGCTGATGCCATCCGTCACCGGCGCCTCGAGGAAGAAGCCCGCGTCCAGCAGGTCCACCTTCACCGAGCCGTGGAGCGTGTCGGCGGCGCCCTTGCGCGTGCCGACCTCGACGATGCCGCCCACCGCGCGGCCGTACTGGCTGCCGTAGCCGCCCGGATAGAAGTCGAGCTGGTCGATGAACTCGGCGTTCACCACCGAGGGGCCGCCCAGCAGGTGGAAGAGGTTGGGGATGCGGACCCCATCCATCAACGTCGCTGTCTGGCCGGGGTTGGAGCCGCGCACCAGCAGCTCGCCGGAGATGAAGGGCGCGCGTGCCACGCCCGGCAGGGCCTGGATGACGCGGATGGGGTCGCCGAACGTGCCCGGCGTCCGCTGCGCCTCCTGGCGCGTGATGGTCCGGCGGACGACCTCCTTCTTGGGCCGCTCGGAGCGCACCACCGTCTCCAGCGCGCCAGCGGAGGGGGCGAGGAAGAAGTTCACCTCCGTCGTCTCGTTCTCCTTGAGCTGCTCCTTCGTCTGGTAGAGCTGGAAGCCCTGCGCCACCACGCGCACCGCGCACTCCCCGGGTGGCACCTCGAGGGTGAAGCGGCCGTCCGCGTCCGACGTGGCCTCGGGTGCCTCCGGGTCGTCACCGCAGCGCACGGTGGCACCGGCCACGCGCGAGCGGCTGCCGCGGGAGATCAACTGGCCCGTGAGCGTGGCCTTCGGCGCCTCCTGGACCTGGCCGGGTGCGGGCGCCTCCTGCGGCGGGGCGTTGAGGGTGAAGTGGTAGACGTACTCCACCTGCACCGGCGCGGGCACGCCGTCCACCTCCGCGGGCGAGAAGCGGAACTGGCGCACCGCCGCGATGGCCGCCTCGTCGAAGCCGTTGCCCACCGGCTCCGTGGGCAACACGTCCGCCACGGAGCCGTCCGCGGCGATGGTGATGATGAGGCGCACCGAGGCCGTCACCCCCTGCGCGAGCGCTTCGGGCGGGTACTGGGCCTCCACCTGCTGCACCAGCTCCGGAGGCTTCGTCATCACGGGCTGGGCCTGCGCGGGCGGAGTGCCCTCGGACTGTGACGGTGGCGCCGCTTGCGCGGGAGGCGCTCCCGCCTGCGGTGCCTGCGCGAGCGCCGGGGTCGCCAGCAGGAGCGAGGCAGCGGCGAGCGCGCTTCGGGCTTTGAGGTTCGGTGACATGGCGTGGGCGAGCATACGGGGTGATGGGGGTTCCCGCTCCCGCCGAAGGAGGCGCGGAACAAAGACTTCACCGGGACGTCCGGCGCTTCTCGGCGCGTGAGGAATTCTCACTCCGCGTTGGGCCTGCCGGGGGGGCTGGAACTTTCCGAAGACGCGCGGATAGATTCCGCGCCCCTGTCACAGGGCCGAGGGCGCGCCGTTCAACCCGCCTGCCGCCTCGGAGTCGTCGTGTGCGGGAGGGGGTCTTCCAAGATGCAGTTCCTGAAGAAGTTGGGGCTGGGCCTGATCGTGTTCGCGGGTGTGATGGGCTACAAGTTCTACGGCAAGAGCAGCGCCCGGTCCGAGGTGCGCGAGCAGCTCGAGCAGACCTGCGAAAAGGACGCGGACTGTCTCGCCAGCGTCTCGCAGCACTTCGAGGGTTGCTTCGAAGCGCACTACAAGATGGGCGGGCGGCGTCGCGCTGGCGGGCTGGACGACACCGCGATGGTGTCGTGCATCAACGACAAGGCCGGCAAGACGATGTTCACGGTCAGCGACGAGTAGGCACGGCTCGCGGCCCGGGTGCCGGTTCTCGTCTGGAACTGGCGCCCCGCAGCCCCCGCTAGCGGGCCGCACCGTCGCTCGGCTTGGCACCCGACGCGAGCAGCCGGCCATCGGGGCTCCAGGCCACGGCTCCAATGGCGTCCTGCTGGCCCTTGAGGGTGTGCACGGCGGCGCCCGTCTCGGAGTTCCACACGGTGACGGTGCCATCCAGGGCACCCGACACGAGCATCGGGCCTTTGGGGCTCCAGGCCACGGACCAGATCCGATCGGACCCATCGAGGGTCCGTACGCGGGTCCCCCGGGTGACGTCCCGGATCGCGACGTTCCCCCCGACGTCCGCCACGGCCAGCCTGCGGCCATCCGCGCGCCAGGCGAGCGCCGAGACCTCGCCCCTGTCGCTCGGGAAGACGCGCACGCGCCTGCCGGCGGCGCTCCAGAGCGCCACGTCGCCACCCGTGCCGCCCACGGCGAGCGTCTGGCCATCCCGACTCCAGGCCACGGCCCAGACCGGATCGGCGCTGGCGACGGTGCGCACGCGAGTCCCCGAGGGGGCGTCCCAGAATGACAGCGTGCCATCCTTCCCGCCCGCGGCGAGCGTCCTGCCATCCCCGCTCCAGGCGACGGCCGAGACCTCCGATTCCTTGTGGGTGAGCGTGCGCATCAGGGCGCCCGTGGAGGCCGCCCACTGGCTGATGCGACGATCCCCGCTCCCCGAGGCGAGCACGGCCCCCTCCAGGCTCCAGGCCAGGGACCAGATCACTTCCGAATGATTGGAAAGGGTGCGCAGCAACGTGCCCGTGGCCCCATCCCAGAGCTTCACGGTGCCATCCCAGCCCGCCGAGGCGAGCGTCTTCGCATCGGGGCTCCAGGCGACCCTGGCGACATGCACGGAATGCCCGAGCTGCAGCACGAGCTCCGGCTCCGCCCCGTGAGGCGTGTCGTCAGCCTCGGCGCTTGCACGGGAGCCCCCGTCCATCGTGAGACCGACCAGGACCAGCACCGGGACGAACAGTACGCCCACTCCCGCCATGGCTTCCCTCCCTCAGAGGATCTTCCGCCCCAACACGTCGAAGGCCTCGACGATGACCGCGGCGGCACGGCTGCGCGGATACTCGTCGGCGAACAGGGTCCAGATCATCGTATCCCGGCGCGTGCCGTCGGGTGCGGCGAGTCGCTGACGCAAGGTGCCTTCGTGGGTGAAACCCAGCCTCTGGGCGACCCTGGCACTCGGGACATTGCGGGGGTCGCAATGGATCTCCACCCTGCGCACCCCTTCCACGTCGAATGCGACGCGGGTGAGCGCCCCGGCAATTTCAGTCGCGAGGCCCCGGCCCGTGTGCCCGGCCGCGATCCAGTAGCCAATCTCCAGGGCACCCTCGTCCACGCGGGGATGAAGGCCCGTCCCGCCCAGGACCTCGGTGCCGTCGCGAGAGAACACGCCGTAGGCGAAGTCCTGCCCCAGGTCGAAGAGACCGCGCATCCGGCGCAGGTGCGTGGCCTGCTGTGCCACATTCATCGGGTATTGGATTCCCTGCCTGCCCTCCCGCCAGGAGCGAAGACAGCACAAAAGTCTGGCGCACCTGTTGCTCATGCCCTCCCACGCAGTCCCAGAGGGAGGGTCAGCGTGAGACGGATGACAGGTGCAGTGGCGTTATGGGGAATGGGTGGGGCGCTCGCGGCCTTGAGTGGGTGCGGCGCGCCACTGCCAGTGGAAGAAGATTCACATGAGACAGGGACGGAGACCATCAGCACGGAGCGCGCGGCGCTCACGACGCGCACGGTCGTCCTGACGCCCACGGCGGACGCGCATGTGGAGGCCGCGTCCCCGAACGCGAGCTTCGGCGCGTCCTCCACCTTGAAGGTCTCGCGAACCCCCGAGGCGCTGACCGCCCGGTTCAGCAACGTGGCGTCCGTGGGCGTGCTGCCGGATCAGCGCATCGCCTTCACCGGGAACTTCAACGGGTACCTCTCGTTCGCCGGCCAGAGCTACGTCAGCCGCGAGCCGGAGGAATATGACGGTGCTCGGGATGCGCTCGTGGGCGTGCTCACCGCGGCGGGTGGGGACGTGGCCCTGCGCCAGTTCGCGCCCTGGGGTTCACGTCCATGTATGATCTCCACCTCGCGTCCGCGCCGGATGGCGTCGTGGTGACGGGCAACCTGGAGGAGGCGCTCGAGATGGACGGCACCTGGTACACGCCGCAGTCCCCGCGCTCCGACGTGCTGCTGTTCAAGCTCCGCGAGTAGACCGCCGTGCCTCGGGGCTCCCGCATGCGAGCGGGGCCCCGGGTTCCGCATGGCATCGCAGGCGGCCTCACGGGGCCGGCTTCAGCAGCGCCCGCAGTCGCGCTGTCTTCTGTCCGGTCCAGCCTTCGGGCCGCAGGAGCGCCACCCAGGCATCCGCGTGCTCGCCGGTGTACACGTGGCCGTAACCGGGTGGCACCGCCATGCCCAGCGGAAGGTCGGCCGTCACCTGCCAGAACGTCACGAAGGGCAGCCACACCATCTGCCCCAGGACGTCTTCGCCCCGGGGCTCCCGCAGCCAGTCCGGCCGATTCAGCAGGAGGTCCGGGCTCCACCAGATGATGGGGTCGGAGGGGTGGATGAGGTACAGCACCCGGGAGTCGCCCCACGGCTCGGACGCGGGAGGGATGACCTCTCCCGGCCGGCGGCTGAAGCGCACGATGCGGCCGCGGCGGTAGACGGGCTCCACCTCGGGGCTGCCAGGGTCGCGCTGGTCGGTGAACTCGCGGTACAGCGTGTTGAAGTGCGGTGGCCCCACGAACAGCACACCGTCCGTGCGGTTGGCCAGGTCGCGCTCGCCGCTGAACGCCGTCTCCCCTCCGAACGAGCCCAGGCTCTCTCCAAAGACAAACAGCTTCGGGCGCTCGCCCACCGGAAGCCTGGACCAGCGTTCATACACGGCATCGAAGAGGGCACGGCCCGCCTCCCGCGCCCGCTCCTGGTCCACCAGCACGGAGAGCCACGACCACAGGTGCGAGTACTGCGTGGCCACGATCGCGGAGTCACCGCCCGTCACATACTCGAAGGCGTCCACGGCCTCGGGCACCACCCAGCCGCTGCCCGTGGTCGTCACCACCAGCAGCTGCGCACGCTCGAAGCCGCCCGCCCGCTCCAGGTCCTCGACCGCCAGCTCGGCCCGGGCCTCGGCGTCCGGCGCGGAGTCGTAGCCCGCGTACACGCGGATCGGCTCCTTCGCCGCCGCGCCACTGAACGCGGAGAGCGCGTCCACCGAGGGGCCCCTCGCCACGAAGTTGCGCCCTTCTCTCCCCAGCGATTCCCAGCTCACCCTGGAGCCGGGGCCTCCCGAACGCAGCGCACTGCCGGGGCGGAGGACGCCCTCCTCGGTCGTCGCATCCCGCAGCGCCAGCGTGCGGTCCGCCAGCGCGATGGATCCGTCCCACAGCACGCCGCTGGCCACCAGGGCGGTGAGCACCAGCACCGCCAGCCCGCTCATCGCCCGGGCCGCGCGAGGACCAATGTGCCGCGCGAGCCGCGTGTCCAACACGCGGTACACCGCCCGCAGGCCTCGCCCCGCGGCGACGAGCAGGACGAAGACGGCCGCGGCGACGACCGGGGCGAGCAGGAATCCAGCGCTCGCCGGATGGGGGACGCCCATGAGCTCGCGGATGCTCCGCTGCCAGTGCCAGCCCAGGACGAGCGCTCCGGCCAGCGCCACGCCGCCCGTCACGAACAGGCCGCGCCACGCGTGCGGGCGGGGATTGCGCGGGGGACGGTTGGCGAACTCGCGCCACAGCCAGGCCCCCAGGACTCCCAGCCCATAACCGATGGCCGCGCTCATCCCGCTGACGAAGCCCTGGAAGGGCCCGCTGCGCGGCAGCAGCGACGGGGTGAAGGACAGGCACGCGAAGACGAGCGCGACCCACGCCCCCGGCAGCGTGTAGCGCAGCCACCGGGGCGCGGCCCGGCTGACGGGCCAGGCACCCTGCACCGGGACGGGCCGCGCGGCACGAGTGAGAAGGCGATCCATGCGACTCCCTGGAAGAGGATTCCGTGAGGCACACCCTGGGAGGGTAGGACGTCGGACCGCGACTGGCAGTGGAGGCCCGTCACCCTTTCCATGCGGCAGCCCCGCCCCGGAGGACTAGGCTGCGCGCTCCCCTCCTCCCCCACAGGCGAGCGAACACATGAGCCAGAACCTCTACGACATTCCTCTCACCGCCATCGACGGCAGCGCGCGGACGCTCGGCCAGTTCAAGGGCAAGGTCCTGCTGGTGGTGAACGTCGCCTCCAAGTGCGGGCTCACCCCGCAGTACGAGGGACTGGAGAAGCTCTATGAAGGCAAGCACGCGCAGGGCCTGGAGGTGCTCGGCTTCCCCGCCAACGACTTCCTGGGGCAGGAGCCGGGCAGCGAGGCGGAGATCCAGCAGTTCTGCACCCTGAAGTACGACGTGAAGTTCCCGCTGTTCTCGAAGATCTCCGTGGTCGGTGAGAAGAAGCACCCGCTCTACCGCGAGCTCACCCGCGCCCTCCCCGACGCCACCGGCGAAGGTCCCATGCGCGAGAACCTCAAGGGCTACGGCATCGAAGCCAACCCGAAGCCGGAGGTGCAGTGGAACTTCGAGAAGTTCCTCATCGGCCGGGACGGTCGCGTCGCGGCCCGCTTCGCCCCGGACGTGACGGCGGAGGATCCGCGCCTCGTCCAGGCCATCGACGCGGAGCTGGCGAAGCAGGCCTGACGTCTGCCTCCACGGCGCACCGGGCGCGAGGCGGGCTTCAAAGCCCCATGCCAGCCTGTGCGACCTCCCTGGGACTTCCCCCTTCCGGAGGGGGAAGTCCCAGCCCGGGCAGCAAGGCCGACTGCGACGGGAACAGCTGGCTGGAAGCGACCGGGTGGAGGCCGGAGCGCGCCACGTGCTCGAGCACGGCGCACAGCGCATCCGCTTGGGCGAAGCGCTCCGCGGGGTCTTCCGCGAGGCAGCATCCGATGGCCGCGGCGAAGCCGGGATCGATCCCCGGAACCAGCTCGGACACCCGCGCCCGCATGCCAGCCCCACCCTCCAGGCGGAAGGCCGAAGGTGAAGCGTGCCGCATGAAAGAGGCCCTGCCCGTGCAGAGCTCGAACAGCATCAACCCCAAGGCATAGAAGTCACTCTGGGGGGTCGCTGAAGCGCCGAGTCGCGTCTCCGGGGCCATGTAACGCGGCGTCCCCACGACGCCAGGCACCGCCAGGAGCGGCGAGCGCCCGGAGCCCACGAACGTGGCGAGGCCAAAGTCGAGCAGCTTCACCGCGCCATCCGGCGTGAGGATGGCGTTGCCGGGCTTGAGGTCGCGGTGGAGGACCCCTCGCTCGTGCGCGGCGCGCAGTCCCCGGGAGAGTCCCACCGCGATGTCGAGCACGCGCTGCCACGGCAGCGGGGGGCGCAGCTCCGCCAGGCTCTTTCCCTCGACGTGCTCGTAGACGAGGTAGGGCCGCCCATCAATCTCGCCAGCCCGATACATGGTCACCACGTTCGGATGCTTGATACGCGCAATGGCGTGCGCCTCCATGGCGAAGCTCGCGAGCGTCCCTGCATCCGGTTGAAGCGCGACACACAGCTTCAACGCCACCCGGCGGTCCACCAACGTGTCTCGTGCAAGGTAGACAGCCCCCATTCCGCCCCGTCCCAGCAGCCGCTCCAATCGGAATTCGTCCAGCTGCACCGGGGGCTTCCAGGTGGCACCTGGCACGGTGGCGGCCCACACCGGGAACCGTCCGTGCTCCACCGGCACGGACTCCGCGGCGCAGGCCTCTGCCGGGAGCGCGTCGCTGTGCGCGAGCGCCACCAGGAGCGTCCGGCACGAGGCGCAGTCAGCAGCATGGCCATGGGCGAGGGCGTTCGCCGCCACCGGCAGTCGGCCCTCGAGCAGGGCCACCACGTCCTCATCGCAAAGGCATCGAGATGGCAATCGCCCCCCCTCGGGAAACCCTTAGCAAAGCCGCTGAGAGAACACCCACGGCCTGGCGGCTCATGAGCATACGACTAACGCTAAAACACGAACATACTGCACAATCCGAGATTCAGCAGGAGGGGGGAGGATTGGCATTCGCACCATTATTCCTGGCGCGCTCGGGCTGGCACGTCGAAGGGGCCGCGGGCCTCGAAGGCCTGGAGACGCTGTTGCTACAGCTCTGGGCGGAGGGTCTCCAACCATGGCCAGACATCCCCCTTCCGCCGGACGCCTTCATCTCGCATCTCGCCTCACACGCGCCCAGGCTGGCCCCTGGAGACGACATCCCACGACTCCTCGCCCAGCTCGTCCCGGGTGACCTCTTCCTGGCCTGCGCCTGCGCCGAGGGACTCCCGGCGGCGCTCGCCGCCTTCGAGCGGCACCACATCCTGGGCATCCCGGCAACCCTGGCGCACATGAAGCTGAACGAGGCGGTGCTCGACGACATCCGGCAACGGGTTCGCGAGCACCTGCTGGTGCGCATCGACGCGGCCCCCAGGATCGCGGAGTACTCCGGTCGCGGCCCCCTCACCAACTGGGTACGCGTCGTGTCGGTGCGCACCGCGCTCAGCCTGCTGCGCACGGTCCATGAGGAGGTCCACATGAGCGATGCCCTCCTGGACTTCCACCCCGCGCCCGACGGCGACCCCGAAACCGAAGCCATCCAGCGGCGCTACCAGGAGGACTTCCGCCAGGCCATGGAAGAGGCCTTCACCGCACTGCCCAGCAAGCACCGGTACCTGCTCCGCCTGCACTTCGTGGATTGCCTCTCCACCACCAAGATTGGCGCCCTCTTCAACGTCAACCAGTCCACCGCGTCGAGGTGGCTCCAGCGCGCGCAGCAAGAGGTCCACGACGAGACCCGGCGCATCCTGAAGGAGCGCCTGGACCTCTCCTTTCAAGAGTTCACGAGCGTCCTTCGCACCGTGGAGAGCCGGCTCGACCTCAGCATCAGCCGCATCCTCACCGAAGCCTGACGCAACCCTCCGTCACGGCTGCGTCTCACAACACCAGGATAAAATTCCACTCCCGGTAGATGTTGAAAATCTTCGCATAGCCGGGCTCCTGGGGCCGTCTTTAAGTCGCTAGCACCGTGAGTGCGTTCAGGGCCACGCGGCATTCCCCTGGCGGAGCAGCTTCCCGAAGCCGTCCCACCACTCCATCCACCCACTCCTGTCAGAGCGCCAGGCCCTCCGGCCGTGACGCCAGACGTCCACCCATGCCGTGCTCGCAATGACGGCGGGCACTTCCCACCTGCAGCAATGGAGGCCATATGCTGGCAAAGCAGACGCGTGACGGCCGCACCCTGGCAGCGAAGACCCGGCACCTGCCATTGATTGGCATGCTCGCCCTGTCGCTGGGCGGATGCAGCGCCCCCGGCTCCCAGGACGCTGAAGCCCCGCCGGAGCAGCTGATGAGCCGCGTGGCGCCGTTGAACAAGGCGCCAGCGGGGCTGGCCATCGGTGGAGAGTACATCGTGGTCTTCGGGGCAGAGGTGGGCACCACGGAGATCGACACGGCGGTGGCGGACGTCATCCAGGCCGGCGGTGCCAACTCGGTGATGCACCAGTACGGGATCATCCCCGGCTTTTCGGCGAAGCTGGATGCGACGGAGCTTGGCAAGCTCCTCACCAACCCGGCCGTTGCCTATATCGAAGAGAACGCCGTCGCCAGCATCAACACCGTCTCCCCCAGCCCGGCGGATGGCACCGACCGCGTGGATCAGCGGCTGGGTCGCAATGGCAGCTACGACGACCATGGCCGCACCGGCGCCGGGGTGCACCTCTACGTCCTCGACACCGGCATCAACACGCGGCACACCGAGTTCGCTGGCCGCATTGGCAACGGCTTCGGCGCCATCGCCGACGGGCGCGGCGTCGAGGACTGCCACGGCCACGGCACCCATGTGAGCAGCACGGCCGCGGGCACCCAGTACGGCATGGCCAAGCAGGCCCGCATCCACCCCGTTCGCGTGCTGAACTGTTTTGGTTCGGGCACCTGGGAAGGCGTCCTCGCGGGGGTGGACTTCGTCCGTGCGGACTGCGCCAACCAGAACGGCCCCTGCGTCGCCAACATGAGCCTGGGGGGCGGGCTCTCCAATGCCCTCAACACCGCCGTCGCCAATGCCGTGAACGCGGGGGTGACCTTCGTCGTCGCCGCGGGCAACGAGTCCACGGACGCCTGCACCCGCTCCCCGGCGAGCACGCCCGCGGCCATCACCGTGGCCGCCACGGACGACGCGGACCGGCGCGCGAGTTTCTCCAACTACGGCAACTGCGTGGACATCTTCGCCCCGGGCGTGAGCATCCTCGGCGCCTGGGTTGGCAGCACCACCGCCACCAACTCCATCGAGGGCACGTCCATGGCGAGCCCCCACGTCGCGGGCGCCGCGGCGCAGTACCTGACGGACCACCGCACCGCCCGCCCCCACCAGGTGGAGGCCAATATCGAGGGCTCCGCGAGCCTCGAGTGCGTCAAGGACGTGCGCGGCTCGCCCAACGCGTTTCTCTTCAGCGACCTGAACCAGGGCAACTACACCTGCAACAACGCGGTCGCGAGCTGCAGGGGACTGTGCGGTGGCCCCGGGTACGGCTGCTTCTGCGAGGAGAGCTGCGTGCGCTACGGCGACTGCTGCCCGGACTACGCCGAGGCCTGCGAGTGACCTGAAGTCCTTGCCGAGCCCCCAGCCAACCGTTTGAACCAAGGAGGATGCAACATGAGGATGCACATGCGTCGTTATCTGGTGATGGGCACCACGATCGCCGGCACCTGCCTGAGCCTGCTGTCAGGCTGCACGTCGAACCCCCAGGAGTCGATGCCGGAGTTCCACGGCCGCAACCAGCAGGGCGTGGGTGAGCCCGGCCGCCTGAGCACGACCGAGTGGGCCGCCTACCTCTCCGACCAGAAGTACCTGCACAGCATCGCGAAGCCGGACGTCCGCATCCGCCTGAACCTGGCGGACGCGGCGCAGCACCGCTTCGCCCTGTCCCGGCTCAAGCTCGCGGGCAAGACGCCGGAGAACTCGCCCTACCTGTTCAAGGCGCTGGAGCAGCGGCGCCAGGACCAGGTCGCCCGGGGCTACAAGCCGGGGCTCCTGCCCCCGGAGCCGAACAGCCTCGCGGGTTCAGCCGCAATCCAGGAGATGCACCTCATCGAGGAGGCCAGCGCGGGTGAGACGACCGCGGTGGCCCATGACGGCCTGGGCACCGCGAGCTCCACCTTCCCGGGCGGCGCCATCTACACCTACGTCGACACCAGCTACACGGACTCGGGCGGCTCGGCGCTGGGTGACCTGACCTGGCGCGAGGAGTTCGACGGCGGCTACAACGTCACCATCAACGCCACGGGCAACCTGGCCCTGACCAACCTCAAGCGCTACCGCGTCTCCTCCTACAAGGTCGAGGAGTCGGCGGCCCGGGGCGTCGAGGACTCCTACATCTTCACGGAGGTGGGAATCGACAGTGGGCCCGTCGTCAACGAAGCACCGCGCCTGAGCGGGCTGACCGTCCTCGCGCCGCTCGACGTCGCGTTCAACGACAACCTCATCTCGGTGTGCCTCAACCGGACCTGGACCCAGGACTGCGACTATGACCTGACGGGCAACCTGACGTCCGTCAAGCTGCCGCTGAAGGGCTCCATCACCGTCACCAGCAGCCACGTCTTCGATGAGACGGCCATCAACCAGCTCAAGACGGACCTGGCCACGGGCGTCGCCCGCCCCGACGCGGGCCACCTCAAGCTGATCCTCGCCAACGTGGGCGGCGGCTGCGACGTCACCGACGGCAACACGCTGGTGGCGAAGATGGGCCAGTTCTGGAACCGCGTCAGCCTGAACGCGGACAAGAAGACCTTCTCCTGGGATCTCACCGGAACCAACGCCGCGTTCTTCGATGACGGCTGCCGGCAGATGCAGGACTCGGCGAAGCTGACCGCGCTCATCTCCCTGCCGCTCATCTCCGCGGGCACCAGGTACCGCTCCTCCATCACCCTGAGCAACGACCCGGCCGCCGTCCGTCCGGACTTCGTGTTCAAGAGGATCACCCTCACCAACAGCTGCCTCGCGGCGGGCACCGAGATTGAGATGGCCGAGGGCAAGGCCACCGCCATCGAGTCCTTGAGGGCGGGCGACCACATCACCAATCCCTTCACCCCGTCCCTCACCATCATGGACACGGCGGTCGGCATCGAGACGACCCCGATGGTGCGCATCCGCAACGAGGCGGGCCGCACCCTGCTGATGACGGAGATGCACCCCATCCAGGTCGTGGCGCGCGGCATGGTCCAGGCCCGGGAGCTGATGAAGGGTGACCTGGTCATGACCCGGACGGGCCCGAGCAAGCTCACCGAGGTGAGCCGCGAGGCCTTCACCGGCAACGTGTACAACGTCAAGGTCGGCTCCGTGGCGGAGAAGGCCACGCTCGGCGCGGATCAGACCGCCGTGTACGCCAACGGCTTCCTGGTGGGCGACGGTCAGATCCAGAAGAAGTACGAGTCCATCGCCATGCAGCCGAAGAGCGGCGACATGCTGGCCCGGCTGCCCAGCCGGTGGCACCGCGACTACCAGCTGTCGCTCCAGCGCAAGTAGCCCCCCACGAGCCTGGCGTCTCATGGCCGGGCTCGTCCCCCAGGCATCAACCGGCCACCCCGCGGGAGACCGCCGGGTGGCCGTACCCGTTCTCGCCCCTGGCGTTCCGCCAGCCCGAATGACTCACGCGTTCAACGCAACGGAGTGAACCTGATGCAGCCGTGCAAGACCTTCCTGCTCCCGTTCATCGTCGCACTGGCTGCGGCCTGTGGGGACGCCCCCCCGCCC
>NZ_RAWG01000204.1 GCF_003611735.1 Corallococcus sicarius
GCACCGCGCGCCGGCCCAGGTCCAGCGTGAAGGCGCCGAAGGTCATCACCTGCGGCGGCGCCGTGCCGCCCCCCCCCCGGAGGTGAGGCCGGATCCGCCTCCGGAGCAGACCACCGTGGCGGACGCGAACACCCCGGGCACGACGGGCACGGGCTCCACCGAGCCGGAGGGAGACCCGGACGGGGATCCGAACAGCGACAGCCCCATCGGCGCCATCGGCGTGCCGCACATCCCGGAGGCCACCGGCACGGAGGTCCTCCCCTTCATGGGCGGGATGACGCCGCCGGTGATGATTGGCGGCGCGGAGTTCAGCTACACGCGCCAGGCACAGCTCGCGGGCGTGGAGGGCGTGGTCATCGCGAAGTGCGTCATCGCCGCGGAGGGCACCGTGCGGGACTGCCGCATCATCAAGGGCCTGCCGTACATGGATGACGCCGTGCTGTCGGCGCTCCGGTCGCGCCGCTATCAGCCCATGACGTACCAGGGCCGTCCGGTGAACGTGGCGTACACGTTCAACATCAAGCTGCGCATGCCCCGGTAGGTCCCCGGTGTCCGCCAGTGAAAGCGCACGGATGCCTGTCCCCTCCTCCTGGGGGAAAAGGGTCGCGGTGCGAAGGGGGGGCCGTTAGGAATGTCCTGTCGCGGCTGGCCATGTGCGCGACACCGGCACCGGAAGGTGCGGGCCTCCCCCGGCCCGCATCCGGTGCCGGTCCCTTTTCCCTGGGCGACGTTGGACACCTGGTACGACGCGGTGGTGGTGGGCGCGGGCTTCGGCGGACTGGCCACGGCGCTGGAGCTCTGTCGCCGGGGTGCCCGCGTGGCGCTGTGCGAGGGGCTCAACTATCCGGGCGGCTGCGCGAGCACCTTCCGTCGCGGAGGCTACGCCTTCGAGTCCGGCGCCACGCTGTTCTCCGGCTTCGACGTGCATCAGCTCTTCGGCCGGTGGATCCGCGAGCACGCGCTGGACGTGACGGTGGAGCCGGTGGATCCGCTGGTGGAGCTTCGCGCCCCGGGGCTGCGGCTGCCGGTGCACCGGGACCGCGCGCGCTTCATCGGTGAGCTGTGCGCGCTGCCGGGCGCTCCCGTGGACGCCATCCAGCGCTTCTTCGAGACCCAGGCCCGGGTGGCCGGGGTGCTGTGGCCGCTGTTCGACAATCCGGACCTGCTCCCGCCGCTGAATCTCAAATCCCTGCTGCGGCACGCGGGGCGCGCGTGGACGTATGCGCCGCTGGCGCGCTGGCTGGGCCGGCCGCTGGGGGCGGTGGTCGCGCACCACGGCCTGGAGCACTTCACCCCGCTGCGCACCTACCTGGATGCGCTCTGTCAAATCACCGTGCAGTGCTCCGCCGCGGAGGCCGAGGCCCCGTTCGCGCTCGCGGCGATGGACTACTACTGGCGCGGCACGGGGCACGTGCGGGGCGGCATCGGCCAGCTGGCGAAGGCGCTCACGGGGGCCATCACGGCCCGGGGCGGCGACGTGCTGATGGCCAACCGCGTGCGCGCGGTGACGCCCGTGGACGGCGGATGGAAGGTGACGGCGCGAAGGGGCGAGTTGCTGGCGCGGCACGTGGTGGCCAACGTGCTGCCCCAGGGGCTGCGCTCGCTGATTGACGCGCCCGTGGGCCGCCTTCCGCGGGTGGATGCGCTGGCTGAGCGCCTGGAGGGAGGCTGGGGCGCGGCGATGCTGTACCTCGTGGTGCGTCCTCCCGAAGGTGACTCCGGCAGCGCGCGCCACCTGGAGCTGGTGCGGGATTCAACGCAGGCGTTCATCGAGGGCAATCACCTGTTCGCTTCGGTGAGCGGGGTGACGGATGAAGGACGCGCGCGGCCGGGCCAGCGCACGGTGACGGTGTCCACGCACGTGCCGTTGAAGAAGCTCGCGGGGCTGTCACCGGAAGCGCAGGGGCCCTACTTCGCGCAGCTGCATGCACGGATGCGCGAGGGCCTGGAGGCGCTGTCCCCCGAATGGATGGGCCAGGGCCAGGTGGTGCATGCCATGACGGCCTCGCCGCGCACGTTCCAGCGCTTCACGCTGCGCGAGGCCGGCGCGGTGGGCGGAGTGCCCCGGCGCGCGGGGTTGGACAACTACCGCACGCTGGGCCCGTTCCAGGCCGACCGGGGCCTGTGGCTGGTGGGGGACTCGGTGTTCCCGGGCCAGAGCACCCTGGCCACGGCGGTGGGCGGCGTGCGCACGGCGGCAAGCATCGCGTCCGCGCGCTGAGCCACGCGCTCACCTTCAGCCGAAGACGACTCACCCCATGGCCGCGGTGTCCCCCGCGCTCGGAGGCATCGTGCGCGCGGTCGCCGCCAGCTCCGCGAGGATGCGCACCGCCTCCCGCGCGGCGTCTTCCGGCTGGACGCTGGTGTCCGAGATGCCGGCGATGAGCCGCGTGCGGTCGTGGTCCACCGCCCCCTTCCGCGCCCATGTGCTCGCGGAGGGGGCCGTGAGGTACGCGGAGTAGGCGTGGTGCCCGGAGCCGGGACGCTCGCCAATCACGTGCACCAGGGCGCACGGCTGCGCGCCCCCTTCGTCACCGAACAGCACGCGTCCCACCTGATAGCCCGCGCGCACCCGGCCGTGCTTCACCACCAGCACCTCCGGGGCCACGCGCCAGCCCTGCGCGCCCAGCTCCGCGCGCAGCGTGTCCACGAACGGCGCCAGGTGCCCCGCGTCCATCAGCGAGCGCGGATCCAACCCGTCCGACACGACGAGCTGCGCGTCGTACTGCCCTCCGTGCCGCTCGCGCAGCGCACGCACCGTCGCCTCCGAGGCGCCGTCCAGTGACTCGCCGGACGGCGGATGCAGGATGTAGTCGCGTCGATCCTCCGAGCACGTCCGCAGCCGCACCGCGCCGGGCAGGGACTCCACCGTCGCGTCGGACAGCTCCGACCAGAGGCCCACCTTGGCGTCCTCGTACAGCTGCCGCAGGTCCTGCTCCAGCGCGGGCTCCAGCGTCCACGGCGTCTCGCCGTGGCCCACCGCCAGCGGCACGCCCCGGGCCCGCACCCGCGCCATCTGCACTTCGGCCTCCGCGCGCAGCTCCGCTTCCGTGCGCGTGTCGCCCCGGTGTCGGCGGTAGTGCACGTAGACGTGGCGCGGGTCGCCGAAGTGCTTCGTGGGCCGCCCTTGCGCGTCGATGACGCCCAGGCGCTGGAAGAAGGCCCACATCCGGTCATCCACCTTCAGGCCGTAGCGCTCGCGCAGCCGCACGTGGTCCTGGAAGGACGTCGTGAGGTAGCTGAGCATCGGATCATTCCGGGTGGGCAGCGCCATCAGGTACGCGGGCCCCGCTTCGGCCAGCTGCTCCTGGCACCAGCCCAGGTCATCCAGCGTCACGTCCATGTGCAGCGTGGAGCACACGTCCAGGCCCAACGTGAGGCCGTGCAGCTTGCCCATCACGATGTCTTCCAGGCAGCAGCGCACCAGCTGTTCGCGCGTGCGGAACACCTCCGGCCCGATGAAGCCCGCCACGTCGTTGACGTGCACCCACGGCGCCGCGTCCCGCCCCGCACCGGCCTGCGCCACGGCGACCCGACGCTTGAGGGCCCGCGCGAAGCCGTACTTGCGCGACTCGTGGATGAGCATGTCCGTGCCGTGGTGGTGGCCGTTCGTCGCGTCCGCGCCCTGCCCCGTCTCGAAGTACAGGCCCCAGGGGCCGGTGCGGGCCGCCGCGTGCGCCACCATCTTCTCCAGCGTCACGTCGAAGGTGCGGTTGGCGGCCTCGTTCCCACCGAGGCTCTGGAACCAGATGCCCGTGGTGCCCGGCTGCAGCGCCTCCACCTGCGCCTGCACATCGATGTGCGCCAGCACGCAGTGGGGCATCACGTCCGTCAACCCGAACGTCACCAGCACGTCGTGCAGCGCCGCCTCCACCGCGGCCACCGACGCGACGTCCGACGACACCGGGTTGGTGCCCAGCACCACGTCCCCCACCGCGAAGGACCACCCGTTGAAGACCTGCCAGCGGATGTCCTCCGGATGATCCGTGGGCGAGTTGGGCTGAAGACGCGCGCCCAGGTAGCCCCGCGCGCCCACGCGGCTGCCCGGCAGCGGATGGAAGATGCGCCCCCCCACCGCCTTCAGCTCCGCGTCGCTCATCAGCTTCACGACGCACGCGATGACGTCGCTGGGAAGGCCGCCGAGCGCGTCGTGCACGTCCGCCTCCTCCGCGGTGAGCAGGAAGTGCTTGAGCTGCCCCAGCGTCCAGTCCGCCACGCGCCGCCAGCGCGCCGAGTCCCACGCCTCCAGGCTGAAGACGTGCAGCCGGTCCTCGAAGGGCGGGTGCGCGTGCACGTCGCTCAGGCGCGTGCGCGACAGCAGGGTCCGGGCCCGCTGCCGCGAGTCCTCGTCCGCCGCGGCGACACCGAGGGTCGCGTCGCCTTCCTTGAACGCATTCGCCGCGCCCAGGACCTGCTGATACAGGCGCGCATCGAAGGCACCGTGAAGCCGTTGCACGAAGTCCAGCACGTCTTCGTCGGGGAGGACGTCGGGGAGACGGACGCTCATGGGGTCCCAGTTTTTACCGGCGTCTCCGCCGCGCCACCATCCCCCCAGCGCCCTGTCGCCTGGGTGACGCCCGCACGCTTGTTCTCGCGGAAAGCTTGCTGCTGCAAGCGTCAGCGGTGGCCCTCAGCCGCCATCCGTCCCGGGTGCGCAGCCTGGAGGTGGTCGCCACGCGCGCAGTGCTTCCACGCGGGCGTCCTGGACGTGCGCGGAAGCCCGAAACCGCGCTACTCGTCGAGCAGGTCGGACCAGAAGCGCACCAGCCGCAGCGCCTCCAGCGCATCGACCTCGCGGTCCATCTCCGCGTGGGTGATGAGCGACGTGGTGCGCAGGTGCACGCGCGTGAACGGCTCCAGCGCGCGCGCCAGCAGCGTGGACTCGATGGCGGGGATGACGGTGTCGTCCGCCCCGTGCAGCAGGTACACCGGCGCGCGAGGCGCGGGCGAGCGCTCCGGCGACAGCGACGGGTCTCCCGCGAAGTCCTTCACGAGCGGCAACAGCCGGGCCCCCAGCCCGTCCACGTCGCGCGTGTTCACCAGGTGCAACAGCGTGGCGGCAGGCTCCGGGAGCTCCGCCTCCTGCTTGCGCGCCTCCTCGAAGGCGGCCGAGGCCTGCTTCCCATCCACCAGCGTCAGGTGCGACGCACGCAGGAAGGTGCGGACGCCCGCGCGCAGCGGCTCCACCTGCTCCGGGGGCACCAGCCGATCCGCGACGCTGAGCAGGATGACGACCACGCCGTAGTCATGTGGCTTGCGGCGCACCCCGTCCGCCTGGACGCCCGTGCACAGGAAGGACAGCACGCGCGACAGCTCACCGTGCCCACCGAAGGACAACACCGCGGCCACGCGGTCGCGCAGCGAGGGCCGCCCCGCCGCGACGACGGACAGTCCCCCCGAGAAGCTGATGCCGAACAGGTCCAGCTTTCCGTCGGGAACCAGCGCCGGCTGGTCCAGCGCCCAGAGGGCCGCGTCCTCGATGACGTCCGTCAGGCGCGGGGTGATTTCGTAGCGCAGCAGGTCCGACGGCTCCGGCGTGAGCACCGGATACCCTCCGGTGGCCAGGTCCCCCGCGAGCTTCACCAGCCGTGGCTCGTCGATGCCCGCCGCGTGCACGCCCGAGGTCAACATGATGAGCCGGCCCTGTCGCTCGGCCGGCTGGTAGAGCCGCGCGCGCACCGGACCGTGCCGCGTGGGCACGCTCAGCTCCGACACCGTGAAGGGCCCCGTGTCGAAGCGGGCCACCGTTTCGGCCGCGGTCCCCCGGAGGCCCGCGGCGCGCAGCATGAAGGACACCCCGCGCAGCTCCGGAGGCAGCAGGACAATGCCCGCGAGCAGCAGGGCCGACAGCCCGGCCGTGAGCGTCCAGCGGGTGCGGCGCTTCATTGCATCAGGGTTTCGACGAAGGTGCACAGCTGGTCGCGCTCGAAGGGCTTCTCCAGCAGCTCCTTCGCGCGGCGCCCCACGAACTCACGGGCCTGGGGGTTCACCCCGCCCGTCATCAGCCCGGTGCGCGGCGCCAGCTCCGGCGCCAGCCGCTCCAGCTCCACCAGGAAGTCCATGCCACTCATGCCCGGCATCATCAGGTCGCAGAGGATGGCATCGAACCGCTCGCCGTGCGACAGCCGCTTCAGGGCCTCACGCGCATCCTGGAGGACGTGCACCTCGTAGAGGTTGCGCAGCAGGCGGGCCACCGCGCTGCCCACCGCCGGCTCGTCGTCGATGAGCAGCAGACGCCGCAGGTTCCGCGTCGCGCGGGTCGCCGGCGGGGGCGGCGCTTCGCCCGCCGGGGCCGCCACGGGGGCCGCTTCCGCCGGGGGGATGGCCGCTTCCACCTGCGCCATGAGGGCCGGCAGCTCCACGCGGAAGAGGCTGCCCTGGCCCTGCTCGCTGGCCACCTCGATGTGGCCGCCCATCGCATGCACCAGCGTGAGGCAGATGGACAGGCCCAGGCCGGTGCCGCCCTTGGGCGAGCGCGTGGTGAAGAACGGATCGAAGATGCGCTGGCGCACGTCCAGCGCCATGCCCTGGCCGTTGTCCTCCACCTCGATGAGCACGTGCCCTTCCCGGCCCGGGCGCACGCGCAGCCGCAACGCGTTCTCCTCCAGGGGCCGCTCACCGAAGGCCTGGAGCGCGTTCATGAGCAGGTGCATGACGACCTGCCCCAGCCGGCCTTCGTTGCCGTGTACAGCCGCCACCGGCTCCAGTTCGCACGTCAGACGCGCGCGGTGCTGGAGCTCGTCGCGCATCAGCTTGAGCGCGCCGTCCACCGCGCGGAGCACGTCCACCGGGCCGTGGCTCTCCTCCTCCGCGCGCGAGAAGGTCCGCAGGTCGCGCACGATGGAGCGCACGCGCCCGGCGCCCTCCAGCGCTTCGGCCACCACCTGCCGCAGCTCCTCCAGCTGCTCCGTGGGCACCACCGGCTGCGCCACGCGCTCCCAGAGGTAGGCCAGGTTGGAGGTCACGTAGGAGAGCGGGTTGTTGATCTCATGCGCGACGCCCGCCGCCAGCGTGCCCACGGACGTCATCCGCTCCGCCAGCCGCCGCTGCGTCTCCAGGCGGGTGCTCTCGGTGACATCGCGCACGAGCCCCACGAGGAAGCGCTCACCGCTGGGCAGCGCGTACGCGGCCCGCTGGGTGATCACCTCGAAGGAGCGGCCCCGCAGGTCGGTGAGGGTGCCCTCGTCCTCCACGGTCTGCCCGGTGGTGTAGGCGCGCTCGTCCTGCCGCCAGGACACCTCCGCCTCATGCGCGGGCACGAGCGCGTAGGAGGACTGATCCCGCAGCGCTTCGGCGGGCACGCCCAGCAGCCGGCAGAACGCGCTGTTCATCACCACGAAGCGGTGCTCGCGGTTCTTGATGAACAGCGGCTCCGGCATCGCGTCCAGCGCGCCCTGGAGCATGTCCCGCGAGCGCCGCAGCGCGAGCGCGTCCTCATCCGTCGAGCGCCGCCGCAGCGCCGCGAGCCGCGAGCCCCAGTGCGTGCCGGGCGGCGCGACACACTCGTCCGCGCCCGCTTCGACCAGGGCCTCGGCCTCCGCGCCGTCGCGCGACGTCAGCACCACCAGCCACGTGCGCGCAGGTAACCGCCGCGCGTGCATCCACTGACAGCGCGCCTTCACGGCCTCCAGCGGACCGCCGTGGTCCCACAGCACCAGCAGCCCCTCCGGCAACGGCTCCAGGGGTGCTTCGACACGGAGCACCCGACACGCGCGTCCGGCGGCCGTGGCGCTCAAGTCGCGCTCCACGTCCTGGGCCACCGGGGCTGGAACCGCCACCAGCATTGCGTGCACTGCGTTGCTCCTCACACCCCGCGGTCCGGTCCGTCATACATACCCGCGCCGCTGGACTGCATTGCAGCCTTGACCGAGCCAAACCGTCAACGCGGGGTCGCGCGGACTGCCCGTAACCCATTTCAGGGTCAGCAGGGACTCAGATTTGCAGGGTAGCGCGCGCGACGACGCGAGGCCCCACTTTGCACGACGGCAGCAGTGAACATCGCGCGCAGTGCTCGGGCAGCGTCTTCGCGGGACAGGCTCCGCTCATTCCGTAGTGGCACAAAGCAAAGTCGTAGCGCACGGGATCCAAGGGATCGAGCGCGCGCAGGGACGCCGTGACTTCCTCGGCGGTGCGCCACGTGAGGTCCGTGCGGCGCGTCAGTCCCAGGTTTAGCGCCATGCGGCCGATGTGGGTATCCAGTGGCACGAGCAGCACCGACGCGGGCACCTGCTTCCAGATGCCGAAGTCCACCGCGTCCGGGCCTCGCACCATCCAACGCAGGTACAGGTTGAGGCGCTTCGCCGCGCCGGGCCCCAGGGGCGAGGGCAGCAGGTGGTGCAGGCCGCGCTCCGGGCCCAGCGCCTCGCGCAGCGAGTCCATGGGGATGTCACGGAGGGCGGCGGTGAAGGCCGCGAGCGCGCCGTGCAGCGTGCCGCTCGCCTTCCACCCCTGGACGAAGAGCGCCTCCAGGCTGCCGTGCTCGCGCAGCGCGCGGCCCATGCCCATGAGCAGCACGGCCAGGTCGGTGCCCACGTTGAAGCGGTACACGAAGCCCGTCAGCAGCTCCCGGGCCCCGGCCACGTCCAGCGCGCGCACGAAGGCCGCGGGGGACGGCCCCATGCGCGAGAGCAGCGCGTGAACCTTGGGGCGGAAGAGGTCCGCGCGTCCGTAGGCCAGCGCCGCCGCGAGCAGCGCGCTGACCTCCACGTCACGCGGGTCCCGGTAGCGATGGGGGAACTCCACCGGGTCGAAACCGATTCGGGCCCGGGCGTCGGTGGACGCCATGAAGGCCTCCAGGCGGGGCCGCAGCCGCTCGGCCGCCTGGGTGCTCAGTCCGGTGTGTGCGCCACGGCGCTTCTTCATCGCAGGCACGTCCCCGTCGCTCTCATGCGTCCCTTCTCTAACGGGTGAGCTCGCGCACCGCGTGGCCGAGTTCCGGAAGGATGAGCGCGTCCAGGGCCAGCCGCACCGCCTGGGGGGAGCCGGGCAGCGCGAAGAGGATCATCCCCTGGTACGTGCCCGCCGTGGCGCGCGACATCAGCGCGGGGCTGCCGATCTGCTGGTACGACAGCATCCGGAACAGCTCGCCGAAGCCGGGCAGCTCCTTCTCGAACAGCGCGCGCAGGGTCTCCACCGTGCAGTCGCGCCGGCCAATGCCCGTGCCGCCGGTGAAGAGCACCGCGCGGGCCCCTGCCGCCTGCGCCTGCGCGAGCGCGCCGCGGATGGCCTCCGGATCATCCTTCACGACGGTGTGACCGACGACGGTGTGACCGGCCGCGGACAGCCCCTCGCGCAGGTCCTTCCCGCTGCCGTCGTGCGCCGCGTCCCGGCTGTCCGAGCACGTCACCACGAACGCGCTGACGTGCACCGGCGCCCGCGCCTTGTGCTCCGCCGCCACCGCCGAACCCTCGGGCGCGTGCGCGTGGCCATGGTCATGAGAATGACCGTGTTCATGCGAGTGCCCGTGGTCATGACCGTGCTCGTGGTCATGCGAGTGCCCGTGGTCATGCGAGTGGGGGTGGGAATGCGAGTGGCCATGACCGTGGTCATGGTCGTGATCGTGTCCGTCGTGTCCCATGGTGGACGCTCCTGGTGGCTGCGGTGGTGGGCGGCGCGGGAAGGCTCAGGCGTCGGGCAGGTCGACGACGAGCGCGCCGTCCTCGACCGAGAGCTGCACCGTGGGTTGGTCGTCACACACGCCGGGCGAGGTGACGTTCTGGCCGCTGTCCATGTCGAAGCCGACTTCGTGGCAGGGGCAGACGACCGTGTTGTCCTCGATGCGGCCACCGGACAGCAGGCATCCGGCGTGGTTGCACCAGTCATCCAGGCCCTTGTACCGGCCTTGGATCTTCGCGATGCAGACGTTGCGCTTGCCGACTTCGTAGCCGCGCATCTCCCTCTCAGCGAAGTCCGCGGGCCCCAGCTTTATCTTCGTCATTGCGTTCCTTTTCGCGTTCCTTTTCCCACAACCCGTGCAGGCCTGCACCCCCGTTCCCCCGTCATTAATCTTCCGACCGTGACTTCCGACGTGACACCCTCCAACGCCGTGCTCACCGACAAGGCGGCCGTCGCCCAGCTCCTCCGGGACATGTCCCTGCTGCTCCAACTCCAGGGGGAGAGCGGTTTCCGCGTCCGGGCCTACGACATCGCCGCGGACCGCATCGCGAACCTCCCCCAGGACCTGGGCGCCGTCGTCACCGAGGGCCGCCTGCAGGAGCTCCAGGGCATTGGCCCGGGGCTCGCCGAGAAGCTCACCGAGCTGGTGACCACCGGCCGCCTGGGCTCCTTCGAGGAGCTGAAGGCCCGCTTCCCCGCCGGCCTCCTGGAGCTGATGAAGCTGCCGGACGTGGGCCCGAAGAAGGTCGCCGTGCTCTGGAAGGAGCTCCAGGTGGGGAGCGTGGAAGCGCTGGAGGCCGCCTGCCGCGACGGTCGCGTGCGCGAGCTGAAGGGCTTCGGGGCCAAGAGCGAGACGAAGCTGCTCGACGGCATCGCCGTATACCGGCGCGCGAAGGGCGAGCGGAAGCTGTTGGGAGACGCGCTGCCCATCGCGGAGGAGCTGCTGGAGCGGATCCGCGCGGCGCCGGGCGTGGTGCGCGCGAGCCTGGGCGGCAGCGTGCGCCGCCGGGCGGAGACGGTGTCCGACGTGGACCTCATCGCCTCCGCGAAGGACGCGGGGCCGGTGCTGGACGCGCTCGCCAACGCGCCGGGCGTGGCGACGGTGCTGGGCAAGGGCGACAGCAAGTGTTCGGTGCGGATGACGCTGGGCGACCTCCAGGTGGACCTGCGCGTGCTGCCGGACGAGGACTTCGCCACCGCGCTGCACCACTTCACCGGCTCCAAGGGCCACCACATCCGGCTGCGCAACCTGGGCCACGAGAAGGGCCTGAAGATCTCCGAATGGGGCGTGCACCGCGAGGACGGCACCAAGCTCCCCGTCCCGGATGAGGCCACGCTGTACCGGCTGCTGGGCATGCAGGAGGTGCCGCCGGAGCTGCGCGAGGACTCGGGCGAGGTGGAGGCAGCGCTCGCGGGAAAGCTGCCAGAGGACCTGGTGACGCTGGAGGACGTGCAGGGCGCGGTGCACGCGCACAGCACGTGGTCCGACGGCCGCAATTCGTTGGAGGAGATGGCGCGGGCGGCCCAGGCGCTGGGGCTCAAGTACCTCACCATCACCGAGCACAGCGAGGCGGCCATCTACGCGGGCGGCCTGAAGGTGGACGACCTCAAGCGGCAGTGGGAGGAGATCGACCGCGTGAACGAGGCGGTGCCCGGGGTGCGGCTGCTCAAGGGCATCGAGGTGGACATCCTGGAGACGGGCGCGCTGGACTACGCGGACAGCGTGCTGGAGCAGCTGGAGATCGTCATCGCCTCCATCCACGTGCGCCACTCCCTGGACGAGGACCAGATGACGCGCCGGGTGCTGGCCGCGCTGGACAACCCGCACATGCACGTCCTGGGGCACCCCACCGGCCGCCTCATCCAGAGCCGCGATCCGTACCCCCTGCGCATGGAGGAGGTGCTGGAGCGCGCCGCCGAACGGGGCGTGGCGGTGGAGGTCAACGGCAAGCCGCAGCGCCTGGACATCAAGGCCGAGTACGTCCGGATGGCCGTGACACGCGGGGTGAAGCTGGTGGCGAGCTGCGACGCGCACCGGCAGGAGGACCTGAAGAACCTCGCCTTCGCGGTGTCCAACGCGCGCCGGGGCTGGGCCCGCAAGAAGGACATCCTCAACACCCAGCCCGTGGCCAGCTTCCTCGCCGCCCTGCGACAGCGCTGATAGGCTCGCGGGCGCGCTGATGTTCCGCCCGCTCCCTTCCGCCCTCCTCCTCCTCCTCTTCCTCCTGGCCGTCCCCCCGCGGGCCGCCGCGGAGGCCCGTCCGTCGCGCGCCGACCTCCAGCGCGTGCTGGAGCTGCACACCCGCTCGTCCGTGCGCGTGCGCGGCCCCCAGCAGGCGGGCCCCGGCATCATCGTGGGCGCGGACGGCCAGGTGCTCACCGCCGTGGCGCACGTGGGGCCGCAGTCCGCCCAGGTGGTGCACGCGGGCAACGCGCTGACGGCGCGCGTGGTGCTGTCCAGCGCGGTGCTCCAGGTCGCGGTGGTGGCGGGCCCCCAGGGCACGTGGCCCGCGGCGCCGGTGCGGCTGGTGCCGGAGGGGCTCGCGGGCCGCTGGGTGGTGGGCGTGATGCCCGGGCGCAAGGGACAGCGCGACAGGCCGCGCGCCACGGTGGCGAAGTCCGGGCCCGCGCCCTTCTTCGACGTGGACCTCATGCTCCCGCCGGGCAGCCCGCTGTACGACGGGGACGGGCGGCTCGTCGCCGTCGTCGTGGAGAAGCGCGGCAGGGGCGCACGCGCGTTGCCGTTGAGCGCGGTGAAGGCGGAGCTGGCGTCGGCGGATACGCCATGAGCAGGCCCCCGGGGCCGCCGTTCCGCGTGAGCGCGGTGCAGGAGGCGGTGGGGCTCTGGGCCCTGGGCTTCCTGGGCATCGTCCTCGCGTTCCTCCTCGCGGGCGGCAGCAGCGTGCCCAAGCTGGTAGCGACGGTGGGCTTCCTCTACCTGCCGCTCATCCCCATGCGCTGGCGCGACGAGGACTACCGCGACTACGGCCTCACCCTGCGCACGTGGAAGCAGGACGTGCGCCTGTTCGTCATCCTGTCGCTCATCGTGGGGCCGCTGTTCTTCGTGGGCTTCGCCGCCTTCGTGGAGGTGGTGCCCCACCTGCCGCCCGGGCTCGCGCGCCACCTGACGCCCATCGTGGGCTCGGGCCACTTCCAGCCGCGCCTGCCCCCGCGCTTCGGCGAGTGGATCATCGATCAGCTCTTCGTCGTGGCCCTGCCGGAGGAGTTCTTCTACCGGGGCTACGTGCAGGCCCGCCTGCGCGACGCGTGGCCCCAGGGGCGCGTGGTGCTGGGCGGCCGGCTGGGACGCGCCTTCTGGGTGACGGCGCTGCTCTTCGCGCTGGGCCACCTGGCCATCTTCCAGACCTGGCGGCTGGCGGTGTTCTTCCCTGCGCTCCTGTTCGGCTGGATGCGCGAGCGGACCGGCAGCATCCTCGGCTGCGCCCTCTTCCACGCCGCGTGCAACCTCTACGTGCGCTTCCTGGAAGAGTCCTTCTTCGGCGGCCCGTGAGGCGGACGGAAGGCGGGCTTCACCCCGGCCGCAGGTGCTGGACCTGGAGGTCGGCGCCCACCGCCAGCGTGGTGCCGGGCGACAGCTCCACCCAGCCCTGCGTGCGGGTGACGTGGCTTGCCACCACCACCGTGCGCCGGCGCCGGTGCGCGCTCAGCTCCGGATGCGTCTCCGGGGTGCGGGCGTCCACGCCGCAGCGCTCGCACTCCGCGCTGCCCTCCAGGCGCGTGTAGTACAGCGGGGCCTCGCCACAGCGCGTGGCGACGAGCACCACGCCGTTGGTGGCCACGAGGTTGAGCGGCGGCGTGCGCACCTGCCCCGCGGCCACGAGCGCGGCCTCCACCTCCCGCACCGTCTCGTGGAGCAGGCGGCCGGCGACCTCCGGCTCCAGGCGCGGATCATCCGTGCGGCCCAGGTTGCGCAAGCGCGTGAGGAACAGGGCGAAGAGCACCTCGCTGTCCGTGGCGCCCCGCACCTGACGCTGGAGGTGTTCGGGCACGCGCTCCAGCAGCGGGGCGCGCACGGGCCGGAAGTCCGGCAGCGGGCCCTGGTGGGCGAACAGCCAGTGGCGCGCCCGGAACGGCTGGGTGTTCTCCTCGGGCGACATCCCGGGCGGCAGGCGGCCGGCGTGGAAGAGCACCGCTTCGGATTCGTGCGGTGGCCCCAGGTCGTCGAGCGTGACGTCCGTGTCCGGGGCCAGCCGGCGCAGCAGGACTTCTTCCTGGGCATAGGAGCCCACGCCCAACGCGTTGGCCCGGGCCTCCGGACGGAGGACCACGTGATGGGTGAGACGGTGAAGCTCACACCGCAGGAGATTGGGATCCGATGACACCGCGGCGAGAATGGCGGACATTCGCACTACCCCCCTTCACCTCAAGGGATAAGGCGGCGGTGGACGTGATTCAGCGCCGCCCCCCTGCTCCCCTGCTCTGGCGCTAAGCCCTTGAAATAGCAGGCGTTTGACCTGTCATTGCATTGACACCTCACACCGTGGCGCCTAACCTCCGTCCGCTTCTTGGCAGGACCTCCCGGGAGTGAACGGGGGTGCAGGTCTTCACCGGAGACGGAATGGCGGACGACATCGCAATCGGCATCGACCTGGGCACGTCGTATTCGTGCGTGTCCGTCGTGTACGAGGGGCAGCCCACGGTCATCCCCAATGAGTGGGGCGAGACGACCCATGCCTCGTGCGTGTCCTTCCTGGAGGAAGGGTCCGTGCTGGTGGGCAACGCGGCGAAGAAGAACATCATCACCAGCCCCGAGACGACGGTGTACTCGGCCAAGCGGCTCATCGGCCGCTACTACTTCTCCGACGAGGTGAAGAAGGCGCAGGCGGTGATGCCGTACCGCATCGTCGAGGGCGAGAACAACTCGGTGCGCATCGGCGTGCGCGAGCGCAGCTACTCGCTGCCGGAGATTTCGGCGCTGGTGCTCAAGGAGATGAAGGCCGTCGCGGAGACGTACCTGGGCCGCGAGGTGACCAAGGCCGTCGTCACGGTGCCGGCGTACTTCAACGACAACCAGCGCCAGGCGACGAAGGACGCGGGCCGCATCGCGGGGCTGGAGGTGCTGCGCATCCTCAACGAGCCCACCGCCGCGGCGCTCGCGTACGGCTTCGGCCGGGACGTGAACCAGCGCGTCGTCGTGTACGACCTGGGCGGCGGCACGTTCGACGTGTCCATCCTGGAGATTGGCAAGGACGTCTTCGAGGTGCTCGCGACGGCGGGTGACACGTACCTGGGCGGCGACGACTTCGACGACCGCATCATGACGTGGATGGCGGAGGACTTCCTCGCGCGCACGCGGTTGGACCTGCGGCAGAACAAGTTCTGCCTGCAGATGCTGAAGGACGCGGCGGAGAAGGCGAAGATCGACGTGGGCCAGACCGGCACGGCGGAGATCCTCTGCCAGGGCATCTGCCAGGACGCCAACGGCAACGTGATGGACCTGCGCAACACGCTCAACCAGGACCAGTTCAACCGGATGGTGATGGACCTGGTGCAGCGCACGTTCAAGGTCTGCGACGAGGCGCTGCAGAGCGCGCGGCTGACGGCGGCGGACATCGACGCGGTCATCCTGGTGGGCGGGCCCACGCGGCTGCCCATCATCCGCAACTCGGTGAAGCACTACTTCCAGAAGGAGCCGCTGGAGGGCATCAACCCGGATCAGGTCGTGGCCATGGGCGCGGCGCTCCAGTCGCACGCGCTGCTGGACAGCAAGACGGAGACGTTCCTGGTGGACGTCACGCCGCTGACGCTGCGGATTGGCACGGTGGGCGGGTACACCGAGAAGATCATCGACAAGAACACGCCGGTGCCCATCGACCGCTCGAAGACCTTCACCACCAGCCGCGACGGGCAGGAGAAGGTGAAGATCCGCGTGTACCAGGGCGAGTCCAACCGCGCCGAGGAGTGCGAGATGCTCGGCGAGTTCGAGTTCGCGGGCTTCCGCATCGGGTATCGCGGTGAGGTGAAGATCGAGGTGACGTTCGAGATCAACACGGACGGGTTGGTGAACGTGTCCGCGTGTGATGTGGAGACGGGCCAGAAGACGTCCACGTCGATCACGCTGTCCTCGGGCATGACGGAGGCGGACATCCAGCAGTCGATCCAAGCCAACCGCAACACGCGGCTCGCGGGCCACAACGGCAACGACATGCCCGCCGTGGCCTCCTAGGCACCGCCGATGTCCGAGCCCTCCGATCCCAACTCCGGCCCACCGCCGGGGCCGACCGCGCCCGCCGCCCCGACGCGTCCGGCGCCGCCCGCGCTGCCCCGGGTGACCGCGGCCGTGCCCCCGTCCGTCGCGCCCCTGGCGCCCGCCGCGCCCCGAGTCCCGGGCCCGGCGGCCCCCCCGCGCGTGGCCCCGCCGTCGGGAGCAGTGCCGGCCGCACAGGGCCCTGGGGTGCCTCCGGCGGCGGCGCGGCCTCCCTCGTCGGTGGGGATTCCGCCGGTGGCTCCGGCGGCCGTGCGTCCCCCGTCGTCGAGTGGGATTCCGTCGGTGACTCCGGCGGCCGTGCGTCCCCCGTCGTCGAGTGGGATTCCGTCGGTGGAGAGGGCCGCGGGTCCGCTCGCGCCACCTCGGGCGCCGGGTGCGGGAGCCCCTGAAGCCGGAGCGCCGCCGCGTCCGACGCCGCCGGGCATCGCGCCGCTGGGTGCGGCTCCGGCTCCCCGTCCGCCACAACCACCGGGCACCCCGCAGGCAGGAGCTGAAGGCGCGGCAGCGCGGCCGGCCCAGCAGGGCGTCCCGCCGGTGACGGCGCCCACGCGTTCGCCGCCACCGGGAGTACCGCCCGTGGGTTCCACGGCCGCGACCCGTCCCACCCTGGCCGGGGTTCCCGCCGTGGGAGCCGCGACACCGCACCCGGTCGCCTCGGTGACAGCACCCGTCCAGGCGCGGCCCACCGTCGCCGGGATTCCTGCGGTCGGATCAACGCCGGCCCAGACCACGCAGCCCCGCACCACCGTCCCCGGGGTTCCCCTTGTGGGAGGAGTGCCTCCGCAACAGGCCGCGTCCGCAGGAGCACGCCCCAGCCTCCCGGTGACTCCGTCCGTGGGTGCAACGCCGCCCCAGGCCGCGACCGTGCCCGCAGGAGAGCGCCCTACCGTCCCGGGAATTCCGTCCGTTGGAGCAACGCCGCCAGCCCAGGTCGCGGACGCAGGAGCGCGGACCAGCCTCCCGGGGATCCCTCCCGTGGGTGCAACGCCTCCCCAGATCGCGAACGTGCCCGCGCAGTCCCGCCCCACCGCTCCGGGTGTTCCTGCCTTCGGCCCCACACCGCCGGCCCAGGCCGCGGCGGTCCCCGCGAACGCCCGGCCTACCACCGCGACGCCCGCGGTGGGCGCGGTGACGCCGCCCCAGGCCCCCGCGTCGATGCCTCGCATCGCCCCGGTCGTTCCGCCCACCGCGAGCGCGGCGCCCTCGGATCCGACCGCGCCGGCCATGCCTCCCGCGATGCCGCCAGCCATGCCC
>NZ_RAWG01000205.1 GCF_003611735.1 Corallococcus sicarius
CGTGGGGCGGGGGGCGCAGCAGCACATAGGCCAGCACCCCGCACAGGACGCTCATCGCGACGATGCTCCACGCGCGCGCCCAGGGCTCCATCTAGAAGCGCCCCCGCTTGAGGAGGTCGCCCTTGGAGAGCGAGCCCAGCAGGCGCCGGCCGCTGTCCACCACGGGCAGCCGCTCCAGCTCCGTGTGACCCAACCGCGACGCCACCTCCGCGAGCGACAGGTCCGGGGTGATGGGCTGTACGCCGCTGTCCATCACGTCCGCCGCCACGGTGGCCTGGAGCAGCGAGTGGTCCGGCAGGTGGCCCTTGAGCGCGTCCAGGGTGATGACGCCCAAGAGGCGCCCCTCCGTGTCGGTGACGTACAGGTCCACGCCCGGCGGCTGCTCCAGGAGCAGCAGCACCACCTCGTTGAAGGGGGCGGAAGGGGGCACCCGCTGCGTGATGGGCGACAGCAGCGAACGCACGCCTTCCTCGCGCAGCCAGTGGGGCACGGACGCGGGCACGCGCACGTCGCGGCGCACGAGCACGGAGGTGTAGAGCGACTCCGGCTCCAGGCGGCGGCTGACGACGGCGGCCACCACCGCGGCGAGCATCAAGGGCAGGATGAGGTCGTAGTCGCCCGTCATCTCGAAGATCATCAACACCGCGGACACCGACGCGTGCGTGGTGCCGGCCAGCACCGCGCCCATGCCGAGCAGCGCGTACGCCCCACTGGGCACTCCGCCTGGCAGCACCTCTTCCACCCCCATGCCGAACGCGCCACCCAGCAGCGCGCCGAAGAACAGGGACGGGGTGAAGAGTCCGCCCGGCACGCCCGCGCCCGCGCACAGCGACGTCACCGCCAGCTTCGCGAGCGGGAGGAGGAGCAGCAGCGTCAGGGGCAGCGTCCCGTGCAGGGCCATGTTCACGGAGTCGTAGCCGTTGCCCAGGAGGTAGGGCCCCGCGAGCGCCGTGACGCCCACGAGCGTCATCGCCACGAGCGGCATGAAGGGGGCGAGCCACGCGGGCACGCGGTCCAGCAGGTCCGAGGTGACGTTGATGCCCCGCACGTAGAGCGCGGAGGCTCCCCCCACGAGCACGCCCAGGAGGAGGGCCAGCAGCAGCTCGCGCGGGTGGACGAGCGCGTAGTGGGGGATGACGTAGCTGGGGTGATCCGCGATGAGGGTGCGCGACACGAGCGTCGCCACCACGCACGACACGACGATGGGGCCGAAGAGCTCCAGCGCGAAGCTGCCCAGCAGCACCTCCAGCCCGAAGAGGGCCGCGCCGATGGGGACGTTGTACGCGGACGCGATGCCCGCCGAAGCGCCGCAAGCGACGAGGACCCGCGCCTGTCCCGGCCCCAGCCGCAGCCACCCGGACAGCGCCGAGCCGCTGGCCGCGCCCGTCTGGAGGAGCGCGCCCTCGCGGCCCAGGGGAGCCCCCAGCGCCACCGCGATGATGGAGACGAAGCCGCGCAGCAGCGCGCGGGGGAAGGGCAGCCGGCCGGACTTCACCCAGATGGATTCGATGATGCCCGCGGTGCCGTGGCCGCGCAGGGGCTGTCCCACCAGCAGGGACACCAGCGTCACCAGCCCGCCGCCCAGCACCGGCACGAGGAACCGGCGCCAGCCCGGCGAGGCGAGCGCGCCTTCGAGCAAGTGCTCGGTGTTGCTCTGCCAGAACAGGTGCTGGGTGAAGCGAAGCACCGCCAGGAGCGCCACCGCGCCCAGTCCGGAGATGAGCCCCACGCCCACCACCAGCACCCAGAAGCGGCGCTCCTGCCCCAGCAGGCCCCGGAGGATCCGCCGCAACCAGGGCGAGGGCTCACCTGTCCTCAGGTCGGGATGGACGGCACCTGCTGCGGGTTCGGGCATGGCCTCCACACTTGTCCAATGTGGGAAGGCGCGGAGGGCCTTCCCGGGCCCGTGCGTCCGGCTTGCCAACCTGTCCGACTGTCCGACAGGTCCACGGACGGGCTACCTGCCGCGTGACGGGCCTTCGCCCCCGGGCGTGCGTGCGGGCTGGCGCGCTCCGGAGTCCCGGGGCGGTGGCGCGGCCGCCGGGGCGCCGCCGCGCGGTTCGGAGGTGAGCCCCAGGTGGATGCCGGGAGGCGGCGGGTTCTTGAGGACGGACTCGGTCCGGGTGGCGGACTCGGTGACGTCCGGCGCGAAGCGGTCCGCCAGTTCGGCGGCGGCGTCACTCAGGTCGCGGTGCGCGACGATGGTCCGCTCCAGCGTCTTGTTGAGGCGGGCGGCCGTGTCGAACGTCTGGCGGGACTCGTCGGAGGAGGGCAGGGAGTCCTGGTAGGAGAACGCGAGCGTGGCGTCCCTGCGCAGCGCGTCCAGCAGTCGGGCCAGCTGCTGTTGCAGCTCCGCGTCCTGTTCCGCGCGAGGACGTTCGAGCAGGCCGCGCTCACCCCCGAACCAGACGCGCCCCGCGCGACCGAAGCCTCCGTCCGCCGAGCCCGCGGGCAGGTCCTCCAGCACGACGAGCGGGTGTACGCGGCGCGGGAAGTCCTGGCCGTACAGCGCGAAGAGCAGCGTGCCGTCCGCGCGCGGGAACACCGCCGCGATGCGCGAGCCGAAGGGGAAGAAGGGCGTGGCGGACACCTCCGCGCGCTTCGCCACCCGGGCGCGGGCCAGCGCGTCCAGGGGCGTCGTCCCTTCGTTGCGCTTGGGCGTGCGGCGCAGGTTGTTCATCAGGTCGCGGGCTTGATCAATCCCCACCACCACGTTGAGCGCGCTGCCTCGCGAGTAGCCCGCGTGGTAGACGCCCACCAGCTCGAACTCGCCCGTCTTGCAGGAGATGGCGAGCACGGGCGAGCCCGAGTTGCCCTGCGACAGCAGCGCGTCGATGACGAAGTCGTCGTGGTACCAGTCCTTGTACTCGTCGCGGTCGTAAGCGGAGATGACCTTGCCCATGTTGGTGGCGTTGAAGACGCCCAGGGGGAAGCCGCGCACGTCCACCACGTCGCGCTCGCGCAGGGCAGCGCTCCGGCCCACCTTCCATGGCAGCACCGTCAGCGGCGCCTTCGACTTGAGGACGGCCAGGTCCAGCTGCGGATCCGCCACCGCCATGGACAGCGCGATGTCATCGCGGTCGTACGCGTCCGCCTCGTTCTCCACGATGGAGAGCCCGTCCTTCACGCGCTTGCAGCCGGAGGGCACGCCTTCCACCGGGTGCGCGTCGCTGGTGACGTCCGGCCACTCCACCACGTGCTCGTTGGTGAGCAGCAGCGTCTCCCCGGCCTGCTGCCGGTACGCGAACGCGGTGCCGTGCGCGGACACCGGCGTGCGCGAGCGCCGCACGTTGCCCTCCGCGCCGTAGGACAGGCACTCGTACACGGCGGTGCTGCGCACGCAGTACGTGTACTTCTTCTTCACGGACTGCTCGAAGGCGCGCGCCTGGGGCGACAGCGCGCTGTAGCTGTCCGCGTATTCGCCCTCGCAGAAGGGCGCGGCGGCGGGTGCGCTCAGCGCGGGAGGAGGTGGAGCCCCTTCCGTGGCCAGCGCTACCGCGACCACCGACAGTCCGACCGTCCACCAGACCATGGCCCCTCCCTCGTGAATGTCGTCGCCCGCGTCGGCGCCTCCTCGTTGCTAAGGCTCCCGGCGCCGGTCCGCACCTGTGCGTGCGAACGCCAGGACGCGATTCACGCAACGAAGCGCCCGCTGTCCGTCAGAAGCGGTGGCGGGCCTGTCCATTCCCGGACGGGCCCTTGCCACGCGCACCTACCCGGTGGGCGGAAGGCTCACCCGTCCAGGTCGTTGAGCGCGTCGAGCGGCAGCGGCGCCGCGCCCGTCACGGTGCCGTCCATGTCGGTGGGCAGCGTGGACGGGTCGATTTCGGAGGGCGGGCCGTTCTCGAAGGGCGCGGCGACGGCCGGCCGCGCGGAGCCGGGGGCGCCGGGAGGAGGACGCAGCACGGGGCCCGGCGGCGGCAGCCCCGAGTGCCGCCGCGCGGCCTCCATCAGGGCGTTGTGGTGGCGGTATCTCGCCTCCACGAGCTTGTGGATGAGCAGCGGTCCCCCGGGCACGCGGCGCGCGGTGAGGGCCTGGGTGGCCTTGCGCACCGGGTAGCGCACGCGGCGGATCTGCACGCGCCAGCCCTTGGGGGTGAAGGTGAAGACGCCGTAGGCGGGGCGCAGGTCGCCATCGCGCGGGATGCCGGCGCTGGCCACGTCCGCGATGAGCATCCGGCCCACGCGCCGCCGGTAGGGGAAGTGCAGGTGGCCGAAGGCGCACGCGGCCGCGTCCAGGTGCGTGAAGAAGCGGCGCACGGCGTGGTCGTCCAGCGTGGGGTCCAACGACTCTTCCAGGTTGCGCGGGTTGGCGTGGCAGATGAACAGGTCCTGCCCCTTGCGCGGCGTGTAGCGCAGGGAGAAGGGCATCTGTCCCAACTGCTGGAGCAGCGTTTCGCCCAGCTGGTCGCGCGTCCAGCGCAAGAGCTCCGTCTTCCAGTGATCCCGCTCGCGGTACGCGCCGCCCAGGTAGTTGCCGGCGAGGTACGCGTCCGTGTTGCCCATGATGAGCGCGTGGCAGCGGCTGAAGAGCAGCTCCACCGTCTCACGCGGATGGGCGCCGCGCAGGGCCAGGTCTCCGGCCGCGACGATGTAATCCGGCGCCACCGATTTGGTGATGTCGTCCAGCACGGCCTCGCAGGCCGGAAGGTTTCCGTGAATGTCCGCGAGGATGGCGACCCGCATGGCCGCCCCCATCCTAGCCCGTCGCCGCCGTCGGGCCAGCCGCTGAGGGTAGAAAAATGACGAAGGTGCTGCCCGCGTTCGGCTGGCTCTCCACCTTCACCTCGCCATCCATCGCGCCCATCAGGTGCTTCACGATGGAAAGGCCCAGTCCCGTTCCACCCATGTCCCGGCTGCGACCCTTGTCCACCCGGTAGAATCGCTCGAAAATCCGGGAAAGGTGCTTGGACTCGATTCCCACGCCTGTGTCGCGCACGCGCACCACGCAGCGGCCGCCCTCATACGCACCGTCCACGTCCACCCGTCCACCGGCGGGCGTGTACTTCACCGCGTTGTCGAGGAGGTTGAGGAGCACCTGCTCGATGGCGCGCCCGTCGCCCAGGGCCACGAGCTCCGGCGGGACGTGGAGGCCGATGTGCTGGTTCTTGCCCTCGGCCTTGGGGCGCACGCCTTCCGCGGCGCGGGACACGGCCAGCGCGAGGGGGACCTCGGTGCGCTGGAAGGTCATCTCGCGAGACTCCAGGCGGGACAGCTCCAGCAGGTCCTCCACCAGCTCGGAGAGGCGTTCGGACTGGCGGTGGATGATCTCCACCATCCGGGGCGCCGCCTGCGCGTCGTTCAGCGCGCCGCCCTGGAGCGTCTCCGCGTAGCCCCGGATGGCGGTGATGGGCGTGCGCAGCTCGTGGGAGACGTTGGCGACGAAGTCCTTGCGGACCTTCTCCAGCCTTCGCAGCTCGGTGACGTCGTGGAAGACGGCGGCGCTGCCGGGCAGGTCGCGTCCCACGGGGGTCACCCGTACGGCCAGCGTGCGGGAGAACAGGCCCTCGAGCGTCAGCTCCAGCCGCGCCGACGCGCCCTCCTGGCAGGCGCGGGCCACCGCGTCATTGAGGGCCTCGTTGCGGATCAGCGCGAGCGGCCGCTGGCCCACGATGGCGCCCTGCGCGGGCCGGAGCATCTCCGCCAACGCGTCGTTGTGACGCACCACGGTGCCCTCCGCGTCCGTCACCCACAGGCCCTCGGCCATGCCGTCCAGCACGGCGGTGAGGATGCGGGCCTCCTGGTTGAGCGCCGCGTTGCGCGTGGACAGCCGGTCGTCCAGCGTGTCGATGGCGTCTTCCAGCTGGGCCAGGTCGTCGGTGCGCTCCAGGGCGGCGGGGGGCAGGAGCATCACCCCTTCGGCCAGCGACTGCGTCTTCTGGGTCAGGGCGCGCAGCTGGCGGTCCATCGCCACGCGGCTCGTCCCCAGCGCCAGCGCGGAGCCCGCGAGCGTGATGAGCCCCGCGGCGAGCGCGCCCGCCGGATGTCCGAAGAGGACGAGCAGCGCGGAGACGAGGAGGGCGGGGACCAGCAGGGCCAGGAGCGTGGAGCGCAGGGGCATGGCGGAGGTTCAGGGAGGGCTGAGCTTGTAGCCCACGCCGCGCACGGTCTCGATGATGTCGCCCGCGGGGCCCAGCTTCTCGCGCAGGCGCTTGATGTGCGTGTCCACGGTGCGGGTGTGGATCTCCGCCTGGATGCCCCAGACGTCGGACAGCAGCACCTCGCGCGTCTGCACGCGGTCGCTGCGCTCCAGCAGGGTGCGCAGCAGGCGGAACTCCAGTGCGGTGAGCACCACCTCCTCGCCCTTGACGCGCACCTGGTGGCGCGACGTGTCCAGGCTGATGTCCCCCGCGCCCAGCACCGCGGCGGGGCCTTCTTCCGCGTCCGCGCGGCGCAGCACGGCCTTCACGCGCAGGAGCAGCTCGCGCACGGAGAAGGGCTTCACCACGTAGTCGTCCGCGCCCAGCTCCAGGCCCTGGATGCGGTCGGCCTCCTGGCCCTTGGCGCTGACGATGACGACCGCGGCCTTCTTGAGCTCCGGGTCGTTCTTGAGCATGCGCAGCACCTCGCTGCCCGCCACGTCCGGGAGCATCAGGTCCAGCAGCACCAGGTCCGGCGGCTGCGCGCGGGCCCGGGCGAGGCCCCCGGCGCCGGTGTTCGCGGTGTCGGTCTCGAAGCCCGCCGCGCGGAGGTTGTAGTCAACGAGGCCGGCCAGGTCCTGCTCGTCCTCGATGATGAGGATGCGCGCCATGAAAGGTGCTCCCGCGAGGGGGATGGAATGCGTGGCGTCCCGTAACAGATTCGTTCCGGCCCGCTCGGGACAACCATGTGACATCCGCGCGCCGTGCCTGCCCGCCTCCCCCCTTCAACGGACAGGACGGGGGCGGCCCTTCCTTCAACGCTGGAGCCAGGTGCGCTGCGGTTCGGTGCCGTTGCGCCGGGTCACTGATGGCGGGGCTCGCCGGGCCAAACTGGAGGAGGGGGCCGTGGGAAGGGGCGCATGGGCCTGCGCCGACAGGGCGAGCATCAGCCCGAGCCCCCGACGCAGAGTGCGCCCGGCCAACCTCGGGCGGGGACGCGCATCAGATGGAAACCTACCAGAGCGCTGTTGAAGGGATCCATGCGATGAAGGCCTCCGTCAGCGACGGGAGCCAGGGGCCGTCTGGAGGCCGCGGTGATAATCCGGCGTGTTGACTGAAGGGGGGAGTCCCTCTATGTTGCGCGCCCTTTTGACGGGAAGCCTTGTAGATGCTCGTAAAGATTGAACAAATCAAAGACGCGGGGCTGAAGCTCGATGAGCCCATCGCTCTTGGGCTCCTGTCGGAGGTCCTGAGCGGGTCGGCGTCAGGTCATGACACCGGCTTCCAGGCGACCCAACCGTCGACGCTCCATGCCTCGCTGCGCAAGCTCAGTGGCGGTGTGCTGCTGCAGGGCCAGTTCACGCTCAGCGTGACGGCCCCCTGCAAGCGCTGCCTCACCGACGTGAAGATGGAGCTGCCGGTGTCCTTCACCATCAACCTGGTGCCGGAGTCGCTGGCCCGGGGAGATGACTTCAAGGACGCCGACGAGAAGCACATGGAGAAGAAGGAGCGCGTCCAGGGCGAGTCGGGCGGCACCTTCGAAATCAACGACGCGGACGAGCAGCTGTTCGACGGAAAGACGATCGATCTGGATCCGATCGTCCGAGAACAGGTATTGCTCGCGCTCCCGATGAACGCGGTCTGCCGGGATGACTGCCAGGGGCTCTGCTCGCAGTGCGGCCAGAACCTCAATGATACGAAGTGCGGATGCACGCCGAAGGTCGCTGACCCTCGACTGGCGCCGCTGATGAACATCAAGCTGAACTGACGGTCCCTATGCCCCTCGCAAGCCGCGAGGGGGGACGGGTCCGATGCCGAGGTGAGTCGTGGGAGTTCCCAAGAAGCGGACGTCGAAGATGCGCCGGGACCGTCGTCGGGCGGGCAACAACAACCTGCGGACCCCCGTGCAGGTCATCAAGTGCTCCAAGTGCAAGGAGCCCGTGATGCCGCACCGCGCCTGCGCGGCCTGTGGCAACTACGGGGGCCGTGAAGTCATCGCGACCGCCGCCGAGTAGCTGAAAGGCGGATGACGCCGGTGCGGCTCGTCCTCGACGCGATGGGTGGCGACCACGCCCCTGACGCCGTCGTGGAAGGAGGCGTGCTTTTCGCGCGAGCGTATCCCGGGCACGAACTCGTGCTGGTCGGGGACGCCACGCGTGTGCGCCCCCTCCTGGAGCGCGCCGGTAGCCCCGCAAACGTCCAGCTCCACCACGCGTCGGAAGTGGTGGAGATGGACGACCCCGCCTCCGCTGCGTTCCGACGCAAGCGGGACTCCTCGCTCCGGGTGGGCTTCGCGCTCGTCCGGCAAGGGGAGGCGTCCGCCCTGGTCTCCGCCGGCAACTCCGGCGCGGTGATGGCCGGCGGCATGATGACGCTCGGCCGCATCCCTGGCGTGGAGCGTCCCGCCATCGCGGCCCTCTTCCCGGCCCTCAAGGGCAACGGCCGCTGCCTGCTGCTGGACGCGGGCGCCAACGTGGACTGCCGCCCCTCGCACCTGGCCCAGTTCGCCGTGCTCGGCGAGGCCTACCTGCGCACCCGCCTGGGCGTGAAGCGCCCCCGCGTGGCCATCCTCTCCAACGGGGAGGAGCCCTCCAAGGGCACCCAGTTGACGCGGGACGCCAGCGCGCTCCTGCGCGGCTCGGACCTGGAGTTCGTGGGCTACGTGGAGGGCAAGGACCTGTTCTCCGGGGACGTGGAGGTCGTCGTCACCGACGGCTTCACGGGGAACATCGTCCTCAAAACTTCCGAAGGCGTGGGCATGGGCATCACCGGCCTGCTGCGTCAGGCCATCGAGAAGCGCGGCGGCCTGCCGGAGAAGCTGGGGGCGCTGCTCCTCAAGCCCACCCTGGCGGGCCTGCGGCGCGTCATGGACTACGCCGAGTACGGCGGCGCGCCCCTCCTGGGCCTCCAGGGGGTGGGCATCGTCGCCCACGGCCGGTCGTCCCCTCGCGCCATCCACAACGCGCTCGTCACCGCGCTGCAGCATGTGCGCGCGGGCGTGCAGGAGGAGCTGACGCGCTGCATTGCCAACGCGGCTTCCTGGCTCCCTCCGCACCCGAGGGGAAGGAAGCACGAAGCGGAAGAGGTTCCTGATTAGAGCGCGAGGCCCGGGCGTTGGGTACCGACGACTCCCGGAGAGACCTCGTGCCCTGTACCCAGATTCTCGGAACCGGCTCCTATGCCCCCTCGCGGGTCCTGACCAACCAGGACCTGGAGCAGCTCGTCGACACGTCCGACGCATGGATCCGCGAGCGCACCGGCATCCAGGAGCGCCGTCAGGCCGCGCCGGACGAGGCGACGAGCGACCTGGCCGTGCAGGCCTCCCGCCAGGCCCTGGAGATGGCGGGCGTCTCCCCGGAGGACGTGGACCTCATCGTCGTGGGCACCGTCACCCCGGACATGCCCATGCCGTCCTGCGCCGCGCTGGTGCAGGCGAAGCTGGGCGCGCGGCGCGCCTTCGCCTTCGACGTGTCCGCCGCCTGCGCCGGGGCCCTGTACGCCCTGAGCGTGGCGGATCAATTCGTGCGCACGGGGCAGGTGAAGCGGGCCCTCGTCGTGGGCGCGGACGTGCTCTCCCGCACGGTGGACTGGACCGACCGCAACACCTGCGTCCTCTTCGGGGACGGCGCGGGCGCGCTGGTGCTGGGCGCGGACTCCGAGCCGGGCGCCATGGCGCCGCGCGGCATCCTCTCCACCCACCTGCGCACCGACGGCTCGCTGGCGGACCTCCTCTGCATCCCCGGGGGAGGCTCTCGCACCCCCGTCACCGCGGACAACGTGGATGCAAAACTCCACAAGCTCAAGATGAACGGGAAGGAGGTGTTCCGCTTCGCGGTGCGCGCGCTGGTGGAATCCACCCAGACGTCCTTGGGGGCCCATGGAATGACGCCAGGGCAGGTGGACCATGTCATCGCGCATCAGGCCAACCTGCGAATCCTGGAAGCCGTGCTGGAGCGCCTGGAGATTCCGCGGGAAAAATGCTGGCTCAACCTGCACAAGTACGGCAACACGTCGTCCGCCTCGCTGCCCATGTCGCTGGATGAAGCCTGGCGCGCTGGCCGCCTGAAGCGCGGTGACGTCATCGCGATGATGGCCATTGGCGCGGGCATGGCGTGGGGCAGCGCGGTGGTGCGCTGGTAGGCAGGACGACACAAGGAAGGACCGCAACATGGCGAAGGTCGCGTTCGTGTTTCCCGGGCAGGGCAGCCAGGCCGTGGGGATGGGCAAGGACCTCTACGAGCAGTTCCCCGAAGCGCGGGCCGTCTTCGACGCCGTGGATGACGCGCTGGGCGAAAAGCTCTCCACCACCTGCTTCACGGGCCCGGAGGACGCGCTGAAGCTCACCGCCACCACCCAGCCGGCCATCCTCACGGTGTCGGCCGCGGTGCACGCGGTGTTCCAGAAGCGCGGCCCGGCCCCCGCGTTCGTCGCGGGCCACTCGCTGGGGGAGTACTCCGCGCTCGTGGCCGCTGGCGCGATGGAACTCCAGGACGCGGCGCGGGCGGTGCGCGCGCGCGGCACGTTCATGCAGGAGGCGGTGCCCGCGGGCGTGGGCGCGATGGCGGCCATCCTGGGCCTGGCTCCGGACGCGGTGAGGGCCGCCTGTGAGGCCGCGGCGGAGGGGCAGATTGTCTCGCCCGCCAACTACAACTCGCCCGAGCAGACCGTCATCGCCGGCCACGCGGCCGCGGTGGAGCGCGCGGGCGCCAGGTGCAAGGAGGCCGGGGCCAAGCGGGTGATGCCGCTGCCCGTCTCCGCGCCCTTCCACTGCGCGCTGATGGACCCCGTGAAGCCGAGGCTCGCGGAGGTGCTCGCGGGCGTCCGCATCCAGGCGCCGCGCGTCCCGGTGGTGAGCAACGTGGAGGCCCAGCCCTACACGGACGTCGCGCGCGTGGTGCCGCTGCTGCTCGCGCAGGTGAGCGCGCCCGTGCGCTGGATCGAGTGCGTGGAGGCGCTGAAGGCCCACGGCGTCACGCACGTGGTGGAGCTGGGGCCGGGCAAGGTGCTGGGCGGCCTCATCAAGCGCATCACCAAGGACATCGAATCGTTCAACGTCGAAAACGCCGCGAGCCTGGAGAAGGTGCTCGCCGCGCTGGGGGCAGCATGAGCGGCTTCAAGGACAAGGTGGTGCTGGTGACGGGCGGCTCGCGCGGCATCGGCCGGGCGTGCGCGCTGGCCTTCGCGAACGCGGGCGCGGCCACCGTCGTCATCAGCTACGTGGGCAACGAGGCCGCCGCCACGGAGACCGTGGGGCTGCTCCAGCAGGCGGGCGCCAAGGCGGAGGCCCTCCGCTTCGACGTGGCGGACACCGCCGCGTGCGCCGGCGCCGTGGAGGGCGTCCTCAAGACGCACGGGCGGCTGGACGTGCTCGTGAACAACGCGGGCGTCGCGGTGGACGGGCTTGTCATGCGCATGAAGGACGAGGACTGGGACCGGCAGCTGGACACCAACCTCAAGGGCGCCTTCGCCCTGATTCGCGCCGTCAGCCGCCCGATGATGAAGCAGAAGAGCGGCGCCATCATCAACCTCACCTCGGTCGTGGGGGAGATGGGCAACCCCGGCCAGGCCGCCTACTCGGCCTCCAAGGCGGGGCTTATCGGCCTGACCAAGTCGGTGGCCAAGGAGCTGGCCAGCCGCAACATCCGGGTCAATGCCGTGTCCCCGGGCTTCATCGGGACGGACATGACGTCGCACCTGGACGACGAGCTGCGCCAGAAGATGGTGTCCGGTATCGCGCTGGCCCGCCTGGGCAACCCGGAGGAGGTCGCCGGGGCCGTGTTGTTCCTCGCGAGTGATGCGGCGTCCTACATCACCGGCGAGGTCCTGAAGGTCAACGGCGGCATGTACATGTAAGCCAAGGTTGGATTGCCGCCGGGCGTGGGATATACCGCGCCGGCCTTTAAGACGGCCCGCCCGAGTCAAGGCGGCGCCCCATCTGGTTGCTGGAGGGTCCCACACTTATGTCGACTTCACCCATCGAAGCCAAGATCAAGTCCATCATCGCCGACCAGCTCGGGGTGGGAGAGGATGAGATCACGCTCGCGTCCTCCTTCATCGAAGACCTGGGCGCGGACAGCCTCGACATCGTCGAGCTCGTGATGGCGATGGAGGAGGAGTTCGAGGTCGAGATTCCCGACGACGAGGCGGAGAACATCAAGACCGTCGGCGACGCCGTGAACTACGTGAACACCCACAAGAAGTAGCAGCCGCGACACCCGGAGTGTCGGGGCCACTGGGAGCGTCCTTTCCACTGGCGCTCCGCGCCCCATCGCGGTCAGCGGAGAAGAAACGTGTCAAACCGTCGAGTCGTCATCACCGGAACCGGCATGATTTCAGCGCTGGGAACCGGCACCGAGAAGAACTGGCAGGCCCTCTTGGCCGGCCAATCCGGCATCGGTCCGGTCACCCGTTTCGATCCGGGGAAGATCGACGCGCGCATCGCGGGCGAGGTGAAGGACTTCCAGCCCGAGCAGTTCATCGACAGGCGCGAGGTGCGCCGGATGGACCTGTTCGCCCAGTACGCGATGGCCGCGGCCGACATGGCGGTGAAGGAGTCGGGCCTGCCCATCGGCCCCGACGCGCCCCATGGCTACAACCCGGAGCGCGTGGGCGTCATCGTGGGCTCCGGCATCGGAGGCATCTCCTCGCTCGAGGAGCAGCACCGCAAGGGGCTGGAGAAGGGGTTTGACCGGCTGTCGCCCTTCTTCATCATCCAGATGATCGTCAACATGGCGCCTGGGCTCATCTCCATGCGCTACAACTGCAAGGGGCCCAACTGGGCCCCGGTGTCCGCGTGCGCCACCAGCGCCCACGCCATCGGCGAGGCCTGGAAGTCCATCCGCCTGGGTGAGACGGACGCGGCCATCGCGGGCGGCGCGGAGGCGGCCATCACCCCGCTGGGCCTGGGCGGCTTCTCCGTGATGAAGGCCCTGTCCACGCGCAACGACGACCCTGCCGGTTCCAGCCGTCCCTTCGACAAGGACCGCGACGGGTTCGTGATGGGCGAGGGCGCGGGCATCGTCATCCTGGAGGAGATGGAGGCCGCGAAGAAGCGCGGCGCCAACATCCTCGCGGAGGTCGTGGGCTACGGCGCCAACTCGGACGCCTACCACGTCACCCAGCCGGCCCCGGAGGGCGAGGGCGCGGCGCGCTGCATGCGGCTGGCGCTCCAGTCCGCGGGCATGCGGCCGGAGGAGGTGGGCTACATCAACGCCCACGGCACCTCCACGCCGTTCAACGACGCCAACGAGACCAAGGCCCTCAAGGCCGTGTTCGGCGCCCATGCGCGCAAGCTGGCGGTGTCGTCCACCAAGTCCATGACGGGCCACATGCTCGGCGCGGCGGGTGGCGCGGAGGCGGTGGTCAGCGTGCGGGTGCTCACGCACAACGTGCTGCCGCCCACCATCAACCAGACGACGCCGGACCCTGACTGCGACCTGGACTACGTGCCCAACACGGCGCGCGAGGCCCGGGTGGACGCGGTGATGAGCAACTCGTTCGGCTTCGGTGGCACCAACGCGGTGTTGGTGTTCAAGCGCTTCGCCTGACGGCCTTCCGGCCCGCTGCTCCCGCGAAGGCGGGGCGGCGGGCAGGGGCCTTCGCTTCCAGGCCCCGCCCTCCAAGCGGGCGCCGCCTTGGAGTCCGGTCTTGAAAGTCATCCTTGCCTCGGACCACGCGGGCATCGAGCTGCGCCAGGAACTGGTCGCCCTCCTGAAGGAGCGCGGCACCGCGTTCGAGGACCTGGGCCCCCACACGCGCGAGTCCGTGGACTACCCGGACTTCGCCTCGCAGGTGGCGCGGGCCGTGGTCGCGGACGCCGGCACGCTGGGCGTGCTGGTGTGCGGCACCGGCATTGGCATGAGCATCGTGGCCAACAAGCACCGGGGCGTGCGCGCGGCCCTGTGCACCACGGAGTTCGAGGCGCGGATGACGCGCGCGCACAACGACGCCAACGTGCTGTGCTTGGGCCAGCGCGTGGTGGGCGCCGGCGTGGCGCGGGGCATCCTGGAGGCCTTCCTCTCCACCGCCTTCGAGGGCGGCCGTCACGAGAAGCGCGTCCAGAAGATCCGCGACGTCGAAGCGCAGCAGCGCTGAAGTCCGACGTCCCACTGCTGTCCCCTTTTGTCGCCAGGAGGCAACCCCCATGGAGAACACCCGCACGCTGGCCCAGGTGGACCCCGAAATCGCCCAGGTGCTCCGTCAGGAGACCGAGCGTCAGGAAGAGGGCCTGGAGCTCATCGCCTCGGAGAACTTCGTCAGCCCCGCGGTGATGGAGGCGGTGGGCTCCGTGCTCACCAACAAGTACGCGGAAGGCTACCCCGGCAAGCGCTACTACGGCGGCTGCGAAGTCGTGGACGTGGCGGAGACGCTGGCCATCAACCGCGCGAAGGAGCTGTTCGGCGCGGAGGCCGCCAACGTGCAGGCGCACTCCGGCAGCCAGGCCAACATGGGCGCCTTCATGGCCCTCATGAAGACCGGCGACACCATGCTGTCGCTGGACCTGAACTCCGGCGGCCACCTCACCCACGGCGCGGCGTTCAACTTCTCCGGCAAGCTCTACAAGGTCGTCCACTACGGCCTGACGCGCGACACGGAGACCATCGACTTCGCGCAGGTGGAGGCGCTGGCGCTGGAGCACAAGCCGAAGGTGCTGGTGGTGGGCGCGAGCGCCTACCCGCGCACGCTCGACTTCGCGAAGTTCCGGGAGATCGCCGACAAGGCGGGCGCCGCGATGCTGGTGGACATGGCCCACATCGCGGGGCTCGTCGCTGCGGGCGTGCACCCGTCCCCGGTGCCCTTCGCTGAAATCGTCACCACCACCACGCACAAGACGCTGCGCGGGCCGCGCGGCGGCATGGTGCTGAGCCGCGAGGCCTTCGCCAAGAGCATCAACAGCCAGATCTTCCCCGGCATCCAGGGCGGCCCGCTGATGCACGCCATCGCGGGCAAGGCGGTGGCCTTCAAGGAAGCGCTGACGCCGGAGTTCAAGGCGTACCAGAAGCAGATCGTCGCCAACGCCCAGGCGCTGGCGGAGGCGCTGAAGTCCGCGGGCCTGCGGCTGTGCTCGGGCGGCACGGACAACCACCTGATGCTGGTGGACCTGCGCCCGAAGAAGCTCAACGGCAAGGTGGCCGAGGAGGTGCTCGGCAAGGCGGGCATCACCGTGAACAAGAACATGATCCCCTTCGACCCGGAGAAGCCGATGGTGACCTCTGGCGTCCGGGTGGGCACGCCCGCCATCACCACGCGCGGCATGCGCGAGGCGGAGATGGCGGTGGTGGGCCGGCTCATCGGGCAGGCCCTGGACAGCGCCCAGGACGACGCGGGGCTCGCGCGGGTGCGCGGCCAGGTGACGGAGCTTTCCCAGGGCTTCCCGCTGTACGCCTCGCGGTTGAAGTAACCCGCCCGTGCGCTGCCCCTTCTGCCAGGACGCGGAGAACAAGGTCATCGACTCGCGAGAGTCGCATGAGGGCTCCGTCATCCGACGGCGCCGCGAGTGCCTGGCCTGCAAGCGACGCTTCACCACGTACGAGCGGGTGGAGGAACTCTACCCGCTCATCGTGAAGAAGGACGGGCGGCGCGAGGCGTTCGACCGGGAGAAGATGCTCAACGGCCTGAAGAAGGCCTGCGAGAAGCGCCCGGTGTCCGCCGCGCAGCTGGAAGAGACGGTGGAGGACATCGAACGGATGCTCCAGGGGATGGGGGAGAAGGAAGTGCCCTCGTCCTCCATTGGAGAGCAGGTGATGCGGCGGTTGCAGCAACTCGACGAGGTGGCCTATGTGCGCTTCGCGTCGGTGTACCGCAGCTTCCGGGACATCTCCGAGTTCATGCATGAGCTGAAGGACCTGCTCGAGGACCAGGAGCGTGAGCGCAAGGTGAAGCCACCTTCGACTCCGCCCAAGGACGGTTAGGAAGGGCGGTATGCGCTTGCTCACGCGGGGACGGTTGCAGGCTGCGAAGACGCCCCGGGCGAAGCGCGCGGCGGACTTCGACCGCGCGGTGGCCGAGTTCTTCATGCGCATCGCGCTGGAGGAGGCCGCCAAGGGTCTGGGCCGCACCAGCCCCAACCCCGTGGTGGGGGCGGTGCTGGTGAAGGGCGGCAGAATCATCGCGCGCGGCCACCACAGGAAGGCCGGCACGGCGCACGCCGAAGTCGTCGCGCTGGAGGCCGCCGGCTCCAAGGCGCGCGGCGCGGACCTCTACACGACGCTGGAGCCATGCGACCACTACGGGCGCACCCCGCCGTGCAGCCTCGCGGTGCTGGAGGCCGGCGTGCGGCGCGTGTTCAGCGCGTCGTCGGATCCGAACCCGCTGGTGAGCGGCAAGGGGCTCAACCGGCTCAAGCGCGGCGGCGTCGCGGTGGTGACGCACGTCCTCCAGGACGAGGCGGACGCGCTCAACCGGCCCTTCTTCAAGGTCATGCGCACGGGCTTGCCCTGGGTGACGCTCAAGGCCGCGGCGACGCTGGACGGGAAGATCGCCGCGCCGAGCGGCGACTCCCGCTGGGTGACGGGCGAGGCCTCGCGCGCCTGGGTGCACCGGCTGCGCGACCAGGTGGACGCCATCCTCGTGGGCGCCAACACTGTGCGCATGGACGACCCGCAGCTCACCACCCGGCTGCCCGGCGGTGGGGGCAAGGACCCGGTGCGCGTGGTGGTGGACTCGCACCTCAAGCTGTCGCCCGGGCACACCGTCTTCAACCTGCGCAGCGCCGCGCGCACCGTCGTGGCCACGCTGGAGGACCCGGAGGGGCGGCGGGCGCGGCGCTTCCTCGCGCAGGGCGTGGAGGTCTGGCACGTGCGCGCGAAGCAGGACCGCGTGGACCTGAAGGCCGTGCTGCGCCGCGTGGCGAAGGAGGGGCTCAGCCACGTGCTGGTGGAGGGCGGGGCGGGGATGTACGGCACGCTCTTGCGCGAGCGCCTGGCGGATGCGCTCGCCCTGTTCCTCGCCCCCAAGCTGGAGGGGGCGGGCGGCCTGTCC
>NZ_RAWG01000206.1 GCF_003611735.1 Corallococcus sicarius
GAGGGCGGGGGGCTCACGCTGGAGCGCCTGGCCCGACAGCTTCCCCCGGGCTTCGAGGCCTCGTCCGTGGGGGCGGCGCAGGCGCTGGCGCTGTCGACGGCGCTGATGCTCGGCTGGCCGGTGGCGGAGAGCGCGCCGGTGACGAGCCCCTTCGGATACCGCACGCACCCGACGCTGCGCACGCGCCGGATGCACACGGGCGTGGACCTGTCGGTGCGCACGGGCACCACGGTGTCCGCGGTGGCGACGGGCGTGGTGCGCCGCGCGAGCGAGGACTCGGTGAACGGCCGCGTGCTGGTGCTGGACCACGGGCGGGGGGTGACGACGGCGTACTGCCACAACTCGGAGCTGCTGGTGAAGGCGGGCACGCGGGTGGAGAAGGGGCAGCCCATCGCGCTGTCGGGCAACACCGGCCGTTCCACCGGGCCGCACCTGCACTACCAGTTGGAGCTGGCCGCGCGGCCCGTGGACCCGTTCGGGTTCCGCACGGCCCTGCGCGTGGCGGACGGCGCGACGGAGCTGTGAGGGGGCTTCGCGGACCGGCCCCATGGTGACCCGTGGCGTCGGGTCAGGAAGTCGAGATGGGCCGGGACGCGTGTTACAGCCCGGGGTATGGACCCCTCGCTGACCGTTCCCGTTCGCCGGGTGCGCGCTCATCCGGACCCGCTGCCCTTGCCCCGCCATGAGACGGAGCACGCCGCCGGGTTGGATTTACGGGCCGACATCGACGAGGAGTGGGTGCTGCAGCCCCTGGAGCGGATGGCGGTGCCCACGGGGCTGGCGTTCGCGCTCCCCCCGGGGTTCGAGGGCCAGGTGCGGCCCCGCTCGGGGCTGGCGCTGCGCCACGGGGTGACGTGCCTGAACTCCCCCGGGACGGTGGACGCGGACTACCGGGGCGAGGTGCAGGTGCTGCTCATCAACCTGTCGAACACCCCCTTCACGCTGCGGCGGGGGGACCGGGTGGCCCAGCTGGTGGTGGCGCCGGTGACGGCCACGGTCCTGCGGGAGGTGGAGGTGCTGGACGTGACTTCCAGGGGTGACGGAGGTTTCGGCTCCACGGGCCGCTGACGCCCGGCGCGCAACGTCGTTCCTCAATGGCGCCAGAGCGGGCAGAATGGGGGCCCCGGCCGTCCGCCGGGAGGCCGCCCCCCCGCGACCTTGTTCCGGAGTTTCACTGCTTTGCTCTGCTATCGCTGCGGCAGCCATGTCCCCGACACGAGTGAAACCTGCGCCACGTGTGGCCAGAAGTTCGATGCGGCCGCGCGTCTGGCGGCCGGGGCGGCACGCAAGCGGGGGACGGAGGGCGCGCCGTACAAGCCGGGCGACCTCGTCGCCAACCGCTACGCCATCCAGGAGGTGGTGGGCTCCGGGCCGTTGGGGTTCGTCTTCCGCGCGCAGGACCAGGCCATCGACGTGGAGGTGGCGCTGAAGGTCATCCAGCCCCGGCTGGTGCAGCAGCCGGAGGAGCGCACGCAGTTCGCGCTGTCCATGCGGGTGGGCAAGAAGCTCAACCACCCGAACCTGGTGCGCGTCTACGAGGAGGGCGTCGACGGGGACCGTCCCTACTTCGCGATGCAGATGCTGGAAGGCATCACGCTGCGCCGGATGATGGAGCAGCGCGCGGCGAAGGGGCAGCTGTTCTCGCTGAAGGAAGTGGAGCCGCTGCTGGCGCAGATGGCGGCGGCGCTGGATGGCGCGCACCGTTTCGGGCCGCACTCGGACCTGAAGCCGGAGAACGTCTTCGTCCTGCCGGACATGTTGAAGGTGACGGACTACGGGCTGGGGCTCGCGGTACCGCACCTGCCCTTCGTGCAGGCGCAGAAGGGCCACCGGGCGGCGGCGTACATCGCTCCCGAGTACGTGAATGGCGCGGAGCTGGACACGCGCATGGACGTGTACTCGCTGGGCGTGCTGATGGGGGAGATGGTCACCGGCCTGCTGCCCGAGGATGGCGGCGTCCCCGAGGTGACGGTGCGGCACCCGGACCTCCCGCCCGCGTTCGAGTCCCTCTACCGGCGCGCGCTCAACCAGAACCCGCTGGCGCGGCCGAAGTCGGGCGGCGAACTGCACGCGGAGTTCGCGGCGCTGGTGCAGCGTCACCCGGCCGCGGCTGCGAGGACGCGCGCGGTGCCGCCCACGGGTGCGCTTCCCGCCGCTGTCGTGGCCGCGCGGGCTGCGAACAAGCCGCTGCCGCCGGTGCCCACGGGCATGTTGCCCATCGCGATGGCGCCCACGCCGGCCGCGCCCATTCCGGCGCAGGACGACTCGCCCCCGCCGGATGCGACCCAGCCGCTGGACGCGGCGACGCTGGCGGCGATCCTGGGCTCGAACAAGCAGGCGCTCGACTACATCCTGGGCCCCGAGGCGCGCTCCGTCTCCGACGCGGCGACGCAGCAGGAGATGCGGGCCGTGGCGGAGCGTCAGGCGCCCGTGCGCGGTGGTGGGCGGGGGGCGGACGCGTCCTCGCAGCAGGATCCGAGGCTGCTGGGACATGCCTCCGAAGCGGCGACGCAACAGGAGCCCCGTGCGGCGTCGCGCGGCGGAGAGGGTGCGGCGGCGAAGACCGCTGAGCCGGTGATGCGCATCTTCGCGAAGGCGGAGGAGCCATCGTTTCCGCCCGACCCGCGTGCGTCGTCCCGCTCCGCGGAGTCCGGCGCGGACGGGCGCCAGGCAGGGCGCGGCGGCGATGCCTCCGCGGCGGAGTCCCGGCGCGGTGCCGAAGCTGCTTCTGGCGATGGGCGTTCGGGAGGCCGCGGCGGTGAGGCTTCGTCCAGCGATGGGCGCTCAGGCGGCCGCAACGCTGAGGCTTCTTCTGGCGATGGGCGTTCGGGCGGCCGCAATGGTGAGGCCTCGTCTGGCGATGGTCGTTCGGGTGGACGCAACGCTGAGGCTTCATCCGGCGACGGGCGTTCGGGTGGACGCAACGCTGAGGCTTCATCCAGCGATGGTCGTTCGGGTGGCCGCAACAGTGATGCTTCCTCCAGCGACGGTCGCTCAGGTGGCCGCAGCGGTGAGGCCTCCGCAAGCGATGCGCGCTCAAACGCTCGCAACGCTGACGCTTCCTCCGGCGACAGTCGCCCAGGCGGACGCAGTGGTGACGCGTCATCCAGCGATGCCCGGCAGGCCGGCCGCGGTGCGGAGGCTTCCGGAGACGGTCGTTCATCCGGACGCAACAGTGATGCTTCTGCCACGGAGTCACGTCAGGGCGGACGCACCACGGACTCCGGCCAGGACGCACGGTCGGGCCGGGGCACGGACGGCGACGGACGCCAGGGCGGCCGGAGCTCCGACGACGACGAGAACTCCGATTCCCGCTCCTCCGGTCGCGCGGGCCGCAACTCGCGGGCCTCCGGCGCGGTGGCCTCGATAAATGCTCGCGGCGCGGATCCGTCCTCGCCTCGCGGTGCCTCGCGTGCGTCCGCGGCGCAGGGCGCGGTCCGCTCCTCCGGCTCGCAGGGAGAAGGCTCGACGGGCGGGCGCAGCACCGGTTCTCGCAAGTCCGAACCCTCGCCCGACACGTCGGGGATCCGCTCCGCGCCCCGCCGGCTGCCGCCCTCGGTCTCCGGCATGCACACGCTGCCGACGACGCGCGCCACGCAGCCGAAGAAGGCCCGCTCCGGCCCCAGCGCGATGGTGTGGATGGTGGCCCTCGCGGTGATGGGCGTCGTGCTGGGCGCGGGCGGTGGCTACATCTGGCTGCGCCTGCGCCAGTCCCAGGCCGCGAAGAACGCCTCCGTTCCTCCCACGCCCGGACCCTCCGCGGGCCTGGGGGCCACGCTGAACTGTCCCCCCGACATGGTCCCGGTGAGTGGCGGCAGCTTCAAGAAGGGGTCCTCCAAGGAGGACCAGCAGTCGTTCGGCTCCAGCGACGAGAGCCTCCTCGCGAGCGTCCCGGTGGAGTCGTTCTGCGTGGACACGCTCGAGTTCCCCAACAAGCCGGGCCGCAAGCCGCGCGTGTCCGTGAGCTGGCTCGATGCGAAGGGCCTCTGTGACGCCGCCGGCAAGCGGCTGTGTACGGAGAACGAGTGGGAGAAGGCCTGCAAGGGCCCCGGCAACGCGCGCTACTCCTCTGGGGATACGCTCGTGGCGTCCGCCTGCAACACCGGCACGGCCGGGGGGACGCCGGGGACGCTCGCCGCCTCCGGCCAGTTCGACCAGTGCCGCTTCAACTTCGGACCGTCGGACATGTCGGGCAACGCGGCCGAGTGGACCTCCACGACGTTCCCGGGCAGCACCGAAGACATGACCATCAAGGGCGGCTCCTTCGACAGCCCCAGCGACACGTCACGCTGCGCCGCTCGCAAGCGGGGAGCCACCACCCACAAGGACGCGAACCTGGGCTTCCGCTGCTGCGCGAACCCGCTGCCATGAGGGGCCCTGGGACGCTCGCGCTCCTGCTCGAGGGCGCGGCCGGGAAGGTGGACGGCCTCTTGATGGTTGCGGACAAGACCGTGGGCAATGCCTCCGTCGTCCAGGCGCTTACGGCCAGCCAGGTGAAGGAGGGCGCGGCGCTGGCCCTGTCGCCCGCCCCGCTGGCGCTCGGTCAGCAGGCGGGGAGGCTGGCCCCGCGACCCATCCACGAGAAGGTCGCCCCCGGCGCGCTGGCGGTGGCGCGGCCTGAAGGCATGGATCTCTCGTTCAATCCCACCGCCGCCAAGAAGTCAGGTCCGTCCTGTGACGTCGCGCTGGAAGTGCTCCGGTTCGCGGCGCGCCGGGACTTTGCCGTGAAGGTCTACGAGTGATTCCACGATACAGCCGTCAGGAGATGGCCTCCCTCTGGTCCGACGTCGCCCGCTACCGTCGCTGGCGCGACGTGGAGCTCGCCGCGCTGGAGGGCATGGTCGCGCAGGGACTCGCCCCGAAAGAAGCGCTGGCGGACTGCCTTGCCCGCGCCGGTGACTTCACCGCCGAGGATGCCGCGCGCATCGACGAAATCGAGCGCACCACCAAGCACGACGTCATCGCCTTCCTCACCTTCGTGGAGGAGCGCGTGGGGCCCAGCGCCCGCTGGCTGCACCTGGGCATGACGTCCTCGGACGTGCTGGACACGTCGCTGGGGCTCACCCTGCGCGACGCGGTGGACCTCATCCTCAAGGGCATGGACCGCGTGATGGCCGCGGTGGAGAAGCGCGCCTTCGAGCACAAGCACACGCTGCAGATGGGCCGCAGCCACGGCATCCACGCGGAGCCCATCACCTTCGGGCACAAGCTGGCCATCTGGTACGACGAACTGCGCCGGGGCCGCACCCGCCTGGAGCACGCGCGCGACACCATCGCCGTGGGGAAGATTTCCGGCGCGGTGGGCACGTTCGCGCACCTGCCGCCCGCGGTGGAGGAGCACGTCTGCCAGAAGCTGGGCCTGAAGCCCGCGCCCGCCTCCAGCCAGGTGGTGCAGCGTGACCGGCACGCGGAGTTCTTCACCGCGCTCGCGCTCGTGGGCTCCAGCCTGGAGAAGTTCGCCGTCGAGATCCGCCACCTCCAGCGCACGGAGGTGCGCGAGGTGGAGGAGGCCTTCACGCCGGGACAGAAGGGCTCCAGCGCGATGCCGCACAAGCGCAACCCCATCCTGTCGGAGAACCTCACCGGACTTGCGCGCCTCTTGCGCGGCTACGCGGTGAGCGCGATGGAGGACGTGGCGCTGTGGCACGAGCGCGACATCTCCCACTCGTCCGTGGAGCGCGTCATCGGGCCGGACGCCACGGGGCTGCTGGACTTCATGCTCCACCGCTTCGCGGGGCTCGTGGAGAACATGCGCGTCTACCCGGAGCAGATGAAGAAGAACCTGGACCTGCTCGGCGGCGTGGTGAACTCGCAGCGCCTGTTGCTGGAGCTTGCGCGCAAGGGCATGGACCGGCAGGCCGCGTACGTCGTCGTCCAGCGCAACGCGATGAAGATGTTCGAGGAGGGCGTGGACTTCCGGCAGGCGCTGCTCGCGGACGCGGACCTGCTCAAGATGATGACGCCCGAGGAGATCTCCGACTGCTTCTCCCCGGGCTACCACACGCGCCAGATGGACGCGGTGTTCCAGCGCGTGTTCGGCCGCGCCAGCTAGTCGCGCGGCCTCCCTGACAGACGCCGGGGCGACGGGGCTACAGGTAGCCCTTCGCCCGCAGGTTCTGTTCGATGCGCGCGTGCACGTCCCCGGGCGTCAGCTGAAGCGACGTGCCGGTGATGCGCTCGTAGGCGGCCACGTACTTGGTGGCCAGGTCCACGCGCACGTCGTCGGGGATGGCGGGCAGCGCGCCGTGGCCGGAGAAGTTCCGCTCGCGGATGAGCCACTGGCGGATGTTCTCCTTGTCCAGCATCCGCTGGTCCTCGCCCTTGGCGAAGCGCGCCTCGTACTCGTCCGCCACCCAGTAGCGACTGGAGTCCGGGGTGTGCATCTCGTCGATGACGAACAGCTCGTCGCCCACCTTGCCGAACTCGTACTTGGTGTCCACGAGGATGAGGCCGCGCGTCCGCGCCCACTTCTGGCCCTCCTCGAACAGGCCCCGGGCGGCCTCCGTGATGCGGGCCCAGTCGCGCGGCGTAGCCAACCCGCGCGCGAGGATTTCCTGCTCGGAGATGGGCTCGTCGTGCTTGCCGTACTCGGCCTTGGTGGACGGCGTGAGCAGCGGCGTGGGGAAGGCGCTGTCCTTGCGCAGCCCTTCGGGGAAGGGAATCCCGTAGGCGGTGTGCGTGCCCTTCTCGTAGTCGCGCCACAGGCTGCCCGTGAGGTAGCCGCGCACCACCACTTCGACGGAGAACGGCTCGCACGCGCGCGCCACGGTGACATTCGCGTCGGGCACGTCCAGGACGTGGTTCTGGCAGATGTGCTTCGTGCGCTCGAACCAGAAGGCCGCCAGGCGGTTGAGCACCTCGCCCTTGAAGGGGATGGTGGTGAGCACGTGGTCGAACGCGGAGAGCCGGTCGCTCGTCACCAGCAGGAGCGTGTCGCCCTTGCGGTACGTGTCGCGGACCTTGCCCTTGTAGGGCTGGCCGAGCGTCGGCAGGTCCGTCTGCCGGAGCGTGTGGGAAAGCTGCGCGTGGAGGGCGGAGGTGTTCACGTCGGAGGCGCCTCGCGGCCCCGGCCACTCCGCCGGAAAGGGGCGGGAGCGGGGCCAGCTCTTGAGGCGCGCGACTCTACTGGAGGCCCGCCGCCATGGAAGCGGGACCGTAGGCGGAGGCCAGATAGAGGAACGCCGGGTTGATGCGCAGGATGCCGTCCACGTAGGCGACCGCGTAGGGCGCGCCCGCGGCCCGGTCCACCTGCACCGCGCCCTCCGGGTGGATGCCCCAGAGCGCCAGCAGCGTGCGCGCCACCAGCTCCGCAGCCTCACGTTCCGACAGGCCCTGCAGGCTCTCCCGCCGGTCCTCCGGCCAACGCTCCGCCGCGCGACCGTCGAAGACGAACTGGAGGCCGCTGCCCGCGTCCGGCGGCTGGAGCAGGTCCGCGCGGGACTCGAAGCCCGGCGCCGCGACGAACTCGTTGCCCTGGATGATGGGGAACAGCGCCACGCCCTGCGCGGACTGTCCCGCCTCCAGCTCCGACTGGCGGGCGATGTCCCGGAACAGCTCCAGCCGGACGGCCGGGGACTCGAACTCCACCACCTCGGGCGAGCTGGTGAGCGCCTGCCGTGACGTGAGCGACGGACGCACGGGCGTGCCCGCGCCACCGCACGCGGTGGTGAGGAGCGACAGCGACAGAAGCAAGCCAGGGACCCAGCGACGCATCACACCGGGAATATACCGATCACCCTGACGCACCACCAGCTAAACTCCGGGGCATGCGTCCAGGTGCGGAGTTGACTGTCATCCTTCATCAGACCCGTTCACCCGACAACCTGGGGGCGGTCTGCAGGATCATGGCGAACTTCGATTTCCACCGCCTCATCCTGTCGGAGCCCATCACCCGCGACTTCAGCGGGGCGGAGCGTCTGGCGGTGAAGAGTGGCCACGTCCTGGAGGGCCTCGTCGTCGCGGACACGCTGACGGAGGCCGTGAAGGACTGCGTGTACGTCGTGGGCAGCACGTCGCGCACCCAGGTGGAGGGGCGCTCCCCGTTGACGCCGGAGGAGGCGGCGCGGCGGCTGGCGGAGGAGAGCAAGCGGGGCCGGGTGGCGCTGCTGTTCGGCGGTGAGCAGCGCGGCCTGTCCGACGAGGACCTGACGCACTGCGCGGACGTGCTCGTCATCCCCACGTCGGAGGTGCAGCCGTCCATGAACCTGGCGCAGTCCGCGTCGGTGCTGCTGTACCTCTGCCACCGTCAGGGCGTGGAGCCGTCCGGCCCTCCCGCGGCGGAGCCTGGGGCCCGGCTGGGGACGCTGAGCGCCCTGAGCACGCGCATGAAGGAGACGCTGCTGGCGGCGGACTTCCTCAACAAGCAGGCGCCGGAGCACGTGCTGCACGAGCTGGAGCAGACGTTGATGCGCTCGAAGCTGACCCAACGGGAGGCGGAGCTGTGGCTCAACGCCTTCAAGCACCTGGGCCGCGCGATGGCGCCGGGAGCAAAGCCCGGCGCCACGTGAAGCGGGAACGACGGGCGACTTAAGCCGCCGCGTCCTTCTTGTAGGTCTCGGCGTAGTGCTTCTCGCACAGGCCGCCCTTGAGGACCTTGATGCGGCACTCCGGCTTGGAGCACACGCGGTAGCGCGAGTGCGGCAGCTCGCCCTGGCGCCACTTCTTGAAGTGGAAGAAGCAGTAGTTCTTGGCGCGGTAGGGGCGCTTGCAGCCCTCCACGGTGCACGCCTTCTTGCCGTTGCCCTTGGCCGTGCGCGGCCAATGGGTGGACTTCGTCGTCTGGGTGGCCTCGGCCATGGTGCGGATTCTCCTGCGAAACGATGCGCGAATGACCCGCGGCGCCCATTTGAATGGAACCCGCCGCAGTGTGTAGGGCGCACGGTGTATCGCCCGATTTCGCGGAACGCAAGGAGGCTGGCGGCCCGGGAGGGCCCCGGGCGTACGGCCTGTCAGGGGACGGGCAGCCCCTCCGCCGTGCCGGAAGCGGCTCCAGCGCCCCCGGTGGCCTTGGCGCGAGGCACCGGCGACAGCAGCTCCTCCAGGACGGACTTCGCCCCGGCGGAGCGCTCGCCCGGAGCGGCGCCCGAGGCGAGGGTGGCGGGGGGCGCTTCCTCCGGCACGAAGGGCAGGTCGTCCAGCTTCACCCGGACCGTCAGGGGGCGGCCCACCCGGCGCACCTGGAGCCGGATGTGCTTGCCCACGCCGCGCGCGGCCACCTGCCAGCGCAGCGTGTGCGCACGCTCCACGGAGCGGCGGTCCATGTCGAGGATGACGTCGCCGGCCCGGAGGCCCGCGCGGTCGCCCGGCCCGTCCTCCACCACGTCCGTCACGACGACGCCCCGGCCGCGCGGCATCAGGTTGAACGCCGCGGCCACCTCCGGGGAGAAGTCCTGCACGCTGATGCCCATCCACCCGCGGCGCATGCGCCCGTGCGCCTTGAGCTGCGGAATCACCGTCTTGGCGATGTCGATGGGGATGGCGAACCCGATGCCCTGGCCCGACACGTTGACGGCGTTGGCCACCGCCACCACGTCGCCGTGCAGGTCCAACACCGGACCGCCGGAGTTGCCCGGGTTGATGGACGCGTCCATCTGCAGATAGTCGAAGTCGCCGTCGCGCCCGTTGGGCGTCACGTCGGTGCGGCCCAGGTAGCTCACCACGCCCACCGTCACGGAGTGCGCCAGGCCGAACGGGTTGCCGATGACGACGACCCAGTCCGCGATGCCCACGTGCGACGCGGACGCGAGCTTGAGCACCGGCAGCTTCCGGGGCGCGTCCACCTTGAGGAGCGCGCAGTCGGTGCGCTCGTCCTCGCCCACGATGGTCGCGGGGAACTCCTCCACGTACCCGTTGGCGCTGCGCACGGAGATGGTCACCTCCGAGGCGCCCTCCACCACGTGCGCGCTGGTGAGGATGTAGCCGTCCGGGTGGATGATGAACCCGGAGCCGATGCCGCGCTGCGGCTCCTCACCGGGCGGCACGTCGGCGCTGTCCTGGCGCGTGGTGATGGCCACCACGGCGGGCATCGCCTTGCGGGCCACCTCGCTGATGTTCGAGTGCTGCCGGGAAACGGCGCGGTTCTTCGCCTCCAACCACAGCCTGGAATCCCTTGCCTCGGCCTGCACCGCTGCCCCCAGCGTGCATGCCAACACTGCTGCCTTGATGACGCCCCCGACCTGCGTCCAACCCATGGGCCCGCCTCTCCACCACCGTCCACCCAACGCCCCGGCGCAATCTAGGAACGGCCCGGGGCGGAAGGAAGGGGGAGGGGTTGCGATCAGCCCGAAGGGCCCTACGGCGTCGCCTGCTTCGTCGCCCTACTTCTTCTTGGCGATGATGTCGTTGATGGCCGCGCGGTCCTCGGCGGTGATGCGCTCGCGCGGCTGGGCGGGGTTGGCGGACTTCTGGGACACCACCTTCCGGGCGTCGTCCAGCGCGTCCTCCAGGCCGTCCTTCACCTTGTCCATCGACGAAGGGTTCACCGTGCGCTTCCAGGTGCGCTCGATGTGCTCCAGCGGCGAGCGGCCATCCACGTTGCCCCGCGCGAGGAAGACGCCCAGGCCCACCGCGCATGCCGTCCAGACCAGGAACTTCAACACGCCCATGATTCACATCCTCCTACCTCGTCTTACACCGGTGTCGCGACCATGGCGAGTTTCCGACCGCGGCGCCGGGAGTCGCTGACAGGGGGCGTGCGGGCCCTTAAGGTCCGGTGCCTTGCAGCCCGAAGAACTCATCAGGGCCGCCCAGACGCGGGCGGCGGGAATGGATGTGGGGCGGGGGGACGCGGCGGTGGAGCGCGTCCGGACCCTGGCCTCGGCGCTGTTCGCGAAGCTGCCGGAGCCCCCGGTGTACCGGCGGGCGGAGGATCCGTCGCGCAAGGCGGCCCAGGCGCTCCTGCCGGAGATGGAGCGGGTGCTGGCGGAGGCCCTGGCGGTGGCGCGCGAGCCGGCGGTGTCGCCGCTGGTGGACCGGCTGGTGGCGGCGCTGAGCGCGCACGCGGAGGCGTTGGCGCACACGGCGGACGGCCGGCTGGAGGCGGCGGAGCTGGCGTGGCGCCGGGCGCAGGAGCTGGAGCGCGCGGCGCACCCCACGCGGCAGATGGTGGGCCAGCCGTCGCGGCCGCCGCCGGTGTTCGACAAGGACAGTGGCCAGTCGCGCTATGATCCGCGCAACGCGCCCCAGGCGAGCGTGAAGCTGATGTGCCCCAACACCGGCTGCAAGCGGATGGGGGACTACGCCTTCCTGCCGACGCACGCCTACCACCGCTTCGTGTGCCCGGCGTGCAAGGTGCCCTTCATGGCCTACTTCGGGGAGCTGAAGGGGCTGGAGGTGGAGCACCGGCGCAGCTCCAAGCGCTACCGCTTCACGGTGGACGAGGTGGGCGGCGCCGTCACGACGCGCATCGACTTCGAGGAGGCCGGGGGGCAGGAGTTCCCGGCGGCGCGGCGCGACCTGCTGGCGTTCCTCTACACGGAGCAGCGCGAGCTGAAGGTCGTGGTGAACCTCACCAACGGGAAGCTGATGTGGGTGAGCCCCGCGTCCTCCTGCTTCGTGGTGACGGCGGCGTTCGGCGAGGGGGCCGAGGAACTGGTGGCGTTCCGCGCCTTCCGTGACGACGTGCTCAGGAAGAGTCGGCTCGGTCAGGGGTTCATCGATGGGTACTATCACTGGGGACCTCCGCTGGCGGCCTGGGTGGTGCGTCGGCCGCGCGTGCGGGCCGGGGTGCGCTGGGCCTTGACGCGGGTGCACGGCCGCCTGACACGAAGGGAACGCGGATGACACAGCAGGCTGGGACCGAGGGAGTGAAGCCGCCGGGCTCGCGCGGGGATCGCGCCAAGACGGTGCTCTCCGTGGTGGCGGTGCTGGGCCTGGGGGCGCTGGCGTTCCTGGGCGTGCGCGAGGCGCAGCGCAAGCGCCTGATGCCGGATGGGGTGTCACCCCCGGCCTTCCAGATGGAGAAGCACGAGGGCGGCTCGCTGGCGCTGGCGGACCTCAAGGGCCGGGTGGTGATGCTCGACTTCTGGGCCACCTGGTGCCCGCCGTGCCGCGAGGAGATGCCCTCGCTGGTGAAGCTGGCCAAGGAGTACGAGTCCCAGGGGCTCGTGTTCGTGGCGGCCAGCCGGGACGACGGCGCGACGGCGAAGCAGGAGGTGGACTACTTCCTCCAGCGCTTCCAGCCGGAGCTGCGCCCCTACGTCGTCTACGCGGATGACAACGTGGCGCGGGCCTTCCAGGTCAACGCGCTGCCGACGCTCTACTTCCTGGATGCGGACGGCAAGGTGGTGGACGCCCAGCGCGGCATGCTCTCCGAGGACGGCCTGCGCCGTCGCATCGAGCGGGCGCTGAAGAAGTAGTCCCGCGGTGAGAAGGACGGCCCGGGCTGCGGGCCGTCCCGTGTGCCCGCTACTTCTTGGCGGGCGGCGTGGCCGCGGGCGGTGTGGCCTGCGTCTTGGGCGCGGGGGCCGGCGGGGTCGCCGCACCGGGCGCGGGAGGCCCGCCCAGCCCGGGCAGCGGCTGGGTTCCCGGCGGAGGCGGCTGGCCGTTGGGGACGATGGTCTCCCGGGGGCCGCTTTCGAGCTCCGACTTGACCAGCTTGAAGTCGACGCGCCGGTTCTTCGCGCGACCCAGGGCCGTGTCGTTGGTGTCGATGGGCCGGTCGAACCCGAAGCCCTGCGACGTCATGCGCTTGCGGTCGATGCCCTTCTTGACCAGGTAGTCGAGCACCGACTTCGCGCGCTTCTTGGACAGGTCCACGTTGAGCGCGCGCGAGCCCTTGTTGTCCGTGTGCCCTTCAATCTGCACCGGGCCCAGGGTCGGGTTCTTGGCGAGCACCGACGCCACCTCGTCCAGCAGCGGGTACGACTGCTTCTGGATGATGGCGGAGCCCGTCTCGAAGAGGATGTTGCCCTTGATGCGGATGCGGTCCGACTCCACGACCACGTAGGGCGGCGCGTCGTACGGGCAGCCGTTGTTCTCCGGCGGGCCAGCGACATCCGGGCAGTCGTCCTCGCCGTCGGGAATCTCATCCATGTCCGTGTCCGGGCAGCCGTCGAAGTCCTTCAGGCCGGGCACGTCCGGGCACTTGTCCAGCTTGTCCACGATGCCGTCGCCGTCGGTGTCCTTCTCCGGCTCCTCCGGGCAGCCCTTGCGCTCGGAAGTGCCCTTCACGTTCGGGCACCCGTCATCGCCGTCCGCCACGCCGTCGCCGTCGTTGTCCGGATCCGGGCAGCCGTCGTAGTCCTCGAAGTCGTCCTTGTCCTCGGGCTGGGTGGGGCAGCGGTCGCGCGCGTCGGGCACGCCGTCGCCGTCCGAGTCCAGGCCGGACTGGTCATAGCGGACCGCCAGCATGACGCGCAGGGCCTCGCGGCCGTAGCCGGTGTTCACGTTGAGGCCACGTCCCACGTCCAGCTCCACGCCCCAGTTGCCCCACACCTTCGCGCGCGCGCCGACGAGCAGCTCCCACGGCGTCTTGAGCGAAGCGGACTGGTCGAAGTTGAAGGGGCGCACCAGCGGCGTGCGCAGGTGCATCTCCGCCACGCCCTGCACCTCGCGGAAGCGGCCGATGTCCGGCAGGTCCACGATGCCGCCCGCGCCCAGCGTCAGCTCGTCGTCCACGCGCAGGTTCAGGTACTGCGCCGCGGGGCGCAGCAGCACGCCCGCGTTGCCGAGCACGCGCAGGGGCAGGGGACCCACCTTCCAGTCCACCGCCAGCCGCGGGGCGAACACCACGCCGCTCTCGCCGGTGAAGCTCTGCGCGCTGCCGGTGGGCAGGCGCACCTCCGTCACCACCGCCAGCCCCACCGGGAAGCGGTTCGGGTTGAGCAGGTTCACGCGCGGCAAGAGGCGCAGGTCGCCCAGCGTGGTGCTGCTGACGCCCGCGGCGCCGGGGAAGTCCGGCGCGTTCAGCGCGTCACCCAGGAGCGAGAAGTTGTCGCCCTGGACGAGCGTGAAGGGCATGTCCACGCCCAGCTCCAACCGCTCCAGGAGCTGGTAGGAGAAGAGCAGGTGCGCGTCCAGCCGGTACGGAAGCAGGTCACCCAGCTTCTCGTCGCCCAGCTTCAACGCGAGGATGCGCCAGTTGAAGTCCAGGAGCAGCGCGCCGCGGAAGCTGCCCACCGGTTCCGCGGTGGCGCCTTCCAGCGCGATGCCGCTGGACTGCGCGGCCGTGGGTTTGACGGGAACGGCGTCGAAGCCGCGGGAGAACGGGTCGGGCTGTGCGTGGGCCGCTGCCGTGGAGAGCAGCAGGCCCAGGGCCGCGAGCCGGATGGCTGCGCCGCACGCGGACCGGCTCCACGAAACGTGCCCGGAGTCAGGGCATTGCATGCTGAGGCTCTTAGCACCCACCTTCCCAGGCCGGAAGAAAACCCACGCCCGGGGTGTGAGCTACAGCCCTGTCCCATTTCTACAATTGCGACCCCTGCCGGTGGCCTTCCGGGTTCCCGGAGGGAGGGGCCATGCGTAAGAAAGGGCCATGAAACGCTGGCTCCTGTGGGGATGTGTCCTGGTGGCGGGCTGTGGCACCCGCGAGGCGAACGCGCGGCGCGAGGCCGTCCCGGCGTCGGCGCCCCTCTCCGCGCCCGAACCCGAGGGCACCGTCGTCTTCGAGGGGAGCTGTGATGCGTCCGGCGCGGTGGACCTGGGCGCGGGCCGGTTCGTGGTGGCGGACGACGAGGACAACATCCTGCGCATCTACGACGCGCGCAAAGGGGGCCGTCCGTTGAGGACGGTGGACCTGTCGCCGTCGCTGGCGCTGCCCGTGAAGAAGAAGCCGCCGGAGACGGACATCGAGGCGGGCTCGCGGCTGGGGAACCTGGCCTTCTGGCTCACGTCGCACGGGCGCAACAGCTCCGGCAAGAAGCAGCCCGCGCGCCTGCGCTTCTTCGCCACGAGCGCCGACGACGCGGACCGCGTGCAGCTCATCGGGGAGCCGTACACGAACCTGCTGGAGGACCTGCTCGCGGAAGCCGCGCTCAAGCCATACGGACTGGCGGAGGCGGAGCCGCTGCCGCCGAAGGAAACCGGGGGCCTCAACATCGAGGGCCTGACGGCGATGCTGGACGCGCCCGGAATGCTCATCGGCTTCCGGAGCCCGCTGACACAAGGCAGGGCGCTGGTGGTGCCGCTGCTCAACCCGGAGGCGGTGGTGCGCGAGGGCGTGGCCGCGCGCTTCGGGGCGCCGAGGCTGCTCGACCTGGGAGGCCTGGGCATCCGCTCGCTGTCGTCCTGGCGGGGCCGCTACCTCATCATGGCGGGGGCCACGGCCTCCGGGGGGCGCTCGCGGCTGTTCACCTGGATGGGCGGGGACGACACGCCGGTGCCGGTGGAGTCCGTGGACCTGTCGCGGCTGAACCCGGAGGCGTTCTTCACGCCGGATGCGTCCGACGACATCCTGCTGCTGAGCGACGACGGCACCGTCCTGCGCGAGGGCGTGGAGTGCAAGCGCCAGAAGGATCCGGCGCTCAAGCGCTTTCGCGGCGTGTGGACTGCGTTGCCGGAAAGCCCCTGAGCGCCAGAGGGAGACTTCTTCAGTTTCAGCGCTCCATGAAGCCCGACGCCGGGACGACCTGGATGGCGTCCGGGCGCACCGGCAGCGGCTGTTGGATGAGGGCCTCATCCTGCTTCAGCAGCTCCGGCGGCTTGGGCGATGCGTAGGTGATGGGCGACGGCGCACCGGACTTGAGCGTCTGCGCGAGCCCTGCCGCGTCCTCCGTCACGAACACGAACGCGAGCTTCTCCGGCTGGAGCTGCCGGCGCACGGCGGCGTTCACGGACTCTGGCGTCATCGTGGCCATCGCCTTGCGGTACGACTCCAGGAAGTCGGGCGTGCCGTAGAAGAGCGAGTCGATGGCGTAGCCCAGGCGGCGCTGGTCGCTCTGCTCCCACAGGCGCGTGTAGCCCTGGAGGAAGCCGCGCACCATGTCGAAGCGCTCCTGCGTGAGGGGCTCCTTCGACAGCCGGTCCAGGAAGTACACCGCGCCGCGCGTGGCGAACACGCCGTTGGCGGGAACGACGGGGCGCAGCCACACGGACACGTCCTGCTGCGTGCGCACGAGGTTCGTGCGGTTGAAGGTGCCGTTGCCCCGGTCCTCGATGAAGTGCTCGGCGTAGGCGTAGTCGCCGTAGTTGAGGCCGCGCTGCTCGCGCAGCTCGTTGAAGAGCACGCCGACGAACTGGCGGTGCTCGCCCAGGTTCGACAGCGCGAGCGCCACCGGGAAGAAGTCCGGGTCTCCGCGGCGCAGCGGCGTCACGAAGCCCATGCTGATGGCGGTGGAGAGCGTGGGCTTCTGGAGGATGAGCGTGCGACCGGCGGCGGACGACACGGGCGGCAGCTCCACCCGGGGCGCGCCCTTGGCGGGCAGGGCGCCCAGGCGCGTGGTGACGGCCTGCTGGAGCCCCGCGTCCACCGGACCCGCGAGCCCGATGACGAGCCGGTCCTGGGTGAAGACGCGGCGCGCATGGGCCTTCACGTCGTCGAGCGTGAGCGACTGGAGGCCCTGCACGGTGCCGCCGGTGAAGTGGGCGTAGGGGTGGCCCTCGTAGAGCAGCGCGTCCAGGCCCACCTTGCCCAGCGTCTCGTCGTCCTCGCTGCGCAGGCCGTTGCGCACGGCATTGAGCGCGTTGGCGCGCAGGCGCTCGAACTCGCCGGCGTCGAAGCGGGGCTCCAGGAGCGTGTCGGTGAACAGCTCCAGGAAGCGCGGCAGGAAGTCCCGGTGGACGCGGCCGGACAGGGTGGTCAGCTCCTTGTCCGTGAACACCTTCAGCTCGGCGGCCATGGGGTAGAGCGCCTCCAGCAGCTGCGCGGAGGTGAGCTTCCGCGTGCCGCCCTCGGCCATCAGCTTCGCGGTGAGGGCGGTGAGGCCCTCCTTGCCCTTCGGATCATCGATGGAGCCCGTGTGGAAGACGAGCCGCAGGCTGACAATCGACGTGTCCTGCCGGGCCTGCACGACGAGCTCCATCGGCTTCGGCTGCTTCAGCGGCACGGCCTGCACGCCGTCGGGCTTCGCGGCGGTGGTGGTGGCCGGAGGCGTGGCG
>NZ_RAWG01000207.1 GCF_003611735.1 Corallococcus sicarius
CCCCACCCCGGGCACCTACCCCACCACCGCGGACGTGGCGAAGATCGCCGCGATGACGGACCCGGTGGAGCGCAACCTGGCCATCACCCAGGCCTACCACGACCTGTCCGACGCGATGGGGACCCTGGTGGGCAAGGAGAACGCCAACTGGTCCACGTTCGCCACCTGGGCCTCGAAGCAGGCCGGCGCGAGCATCCGCCAGGAGGACATGCCGAAGGTGTTCGTGGACGCCCTCAAGGGCGGCGGCGTCATTGGCGAGGCGATGTCCAAGGTGGACGACGTGCTGCGCAAGCTGGGCCTGCCCGCCCTGCCCCTGGGCGACATCACCAAGGCGGGCTCGGACGCGCTCAACAACATCAGCAAGGCCATCGCGGATGGCAACCAGTTCGTCTTCAAGGAGGTGGGCCACGAGTTCGCCCGGTTCGTGGAGACCTTCCAGGGTGACACCCAGCTCGACCCCGCCAAGCTCCAGAAGTACCTGGACGGCTTCCCCCAGGACAAGCCGCTCTTGAAGGAGGCCTTCGGCAACTACGCACAGGCCATGTTCGAGAAGGACCCGAACAAGAAGGCCGAGCTGATGCTGCTCGCCAACAACACCGTGGGCCTGCACGAGCAGACCCAGCTTCAGTCCTACGTGGAGAAGGCGCTCAACTCGCCGGTGAAGGATGTCTTCCGCAACATCCTCGACAAGAGCATCGAGGCGGGCGCCAACGCGCTGCCCTTCCCCGCCAACCTCGCCGCCAAGGCCGCCATCAAGTCGGGCGTGGTGGACCTCGTCGTCAACCCGCTGGTGGACAAGCTGGCGGACGTGTTCCGCGGCATCGCCACCGAGCACATGATGAAGCTCGCGGTCCCCGGCGGCGCGCTGAAGCTGGGCAACGACCTGCCGCCGCCCCCGGGCATGGAGGACACCCTCTTCCCGCCCCACCTGCGCACGATTGAAGACCCCAAGCTGCGCGAGCTGCTCGGCCGCATGGACTCCTCGCCCGACAGCCTCAAGGGCTCGGGGGCCAAGGACTGGAGCAAGCTGGACCAGCGGATGAACTACATCGTGGACCTCTTCCGCACGCGCCAGTCGGATCCGCACCTGTTCGACCAGCCCTTCGGCAAGGAGGCCCACTACCCCGTGGCGCCCCCCGCGCCGAAGAGGGCCCCCGCACCCGCCGTGTCGTAGGCGCCGGGAGTACACGCCGGGGGAGTCCCGGCCCTTGAATGCGCGACGTGCTGCCCCGTCCATCAGGGCAGACACGCTCTTCAGGAGACTCCCCCATGGCGAAGTGGCTGCTGGCAACGATGGCGCTGTCCCTCCCGGTCCTGGCCCACGCAGGTGACTTCCGCAGGCCGTCCGAGCCGATGCAGGACCGTCAGGAGCTGCGGCAGGACGCCCGCGAGACCCGCGACGACCGCCACGACCTGCGGGAGGTGGAGTCGCTGCTCTCCCGCTACGATTCGGCCCGTGGACGCTACGCGCGCCGCGACCTGATGCGGGTGGAGCAGGACGTGCGCGACTACGTGGCGGCGGAGCTGCACGAGTCCCACCGCGAGCTGGCCCAGGACAAGCGCGAGGTGCGCACCAGCACCCGCGAGGTGCGCTACGACGGCAACCGCCGGGACGACCGCCAGGACCGCCGCGACGACGTGCGCGACGCCCGCCAGGAGTCCCGCGCCCTGCGCGAGACGCGCGCCATCGCCCAGCAGCTGAACAACCTCTACGGCCGCATGGACAGCGGCAGCGTCCAGCGCAAGCGCATGCTGCTCGCGGACCTGGTCCAGCTGGCGCGCTCCGAACAGGCGCAGAACCGTCAGGAGCTGCGCGAGGACCGCCGCGAGGCCCGCGAGGACCGCCGTTGGTACTGAGGCCGCGGGAGACGACGGGAAGGGGCCGCAAGACGGCCCCGCCCGTCACGCATCCTCGGCGGCCGTGAAGCCCTCCACCCGCGCGATGCCCAGCTTCTTCATCCGGCTCTGCAACGTGGACGGCTTGAGCCCCAGCAGCGCCGCCGCACCGCCCTCGCCGTAGACGCGGCCCCGGGTGAGCGTCAGCACCCGCAGGATGTGCTCGCGCTGCACCGCCGCCAGCGTCGCCACCGGCGCCCCGGCGGACAACGGCGCCGGAGCCTCCACTGAACCCACCAACTGCGCGCTCGTGACGGCACGCCCCACCGGCAGGTCGAAGGACTGCGCCGACAGCTCCTGGCCGCTCGTCAGGATGGTGGCGCGCTCCAGCGCGTTCGCCAGTTCGCGCAGGTTGCCCGGCCAGTCATACGCCGCCAGCCGCTCCAGCCCCGAAGGCGTCACCCGCATGCCGCGCCGGCCGATTCTCCGCGCCTGCTCCTCCAGGAGGAACACGGTGAGCTGCGGCAGGTCCTCGCGCCGCTCGCGCAACGGCGGCAGCCGCAGCGGGAAGACACTCAACCGGTAGAAGAGGTCCTCGCGGAAGCGCTTCTGCGCGATGGCCTGATGCAGGTCCACGTGCGTCGCCGCGAGGATGCGCACGTCCGCCTTCACCGTCTTGTCGCTGCCCACCGGCTCGAAGGCCTTCTCCTGGAGCGCGCGCAAGAGCTTCGCCTGCAGCTCCACCGGCAGCTCGCCAATCTCATCCAGCAGCAGCGTGCCCCCGTTCGCCATCTGGAAGCGGCCCGCCCGGTCGCGGTTCGCCCCGGTGAAGGCGCCCTTCACGTGGCCGAACAGCTCGCTCTCCAGCAGTCCCGCCGGAATCGCCGCGCAGTTGAGCGACACGAAGGGCTGGTCCCCGCGAGAACTCCAACGGTGGATGGCCCGTGCCAGCCGCTCCTTGCCCGTGCCCGTCTCACCCGTGATCAGCACCGGCGTGTCCGTCTCCGCCACCTGCCGCGCCCGGCGTGACAGGTCGCGCATCACCGGGCTCAGCGACGACTCCAGGATGCCCTCCGAGTCCCCGCCCAGCTGCGACTCCAGGAGCTTCGCGTGCTCGTGGTCCTGGCGGTGCAGCCGCTCCGCCACGCCCCGCTGTTCTGCGCCCTGGAGCGCCGTGGCCAGCATCTGCCCGTACACCTCCACCAGGTCCACCACCGGCTGCGCGTACGCGACGCACTCCGCGCGGTCCAACGTCAGCACGCCGTAGCAGCGCTCCCCCGCGCACAGCGGCACCACCATGCACGAGTGCCCCGCGGGCAGATCCAACACCCCGTCGAACGGGTCGCCGTCCCCGTGCGCGTGGTCCTCTTCCGTGAACGCCCGCGCGCGGCGCGTCTCCAGCGCATGGCGCAAGGACGGGAAGTCCGACAGCTGCAGCGAGTGGTGCCGCACCGCCTGGTTGGCCAGGGGGCCGCGCGCCGCGACCGCCTCCAGCTTCCCCTCTTTCAGGAGGAAGAGCGTGGCCAGGTCGAAGGGCACCACGCGCGTCAGCCAGTCCAATCCCCGACGGAGCAGCTCCCCCACCCCCTCTTCAGTGGTTGCCAGCTCGACCAGCTCACGAGCATCCTGCGTCACTTCCGGGTGGCGCCCCATCAGTTCATCCGGCATGTGTAGGCGATAATAGCGACCCACCGAAATTGCAGTGGCGACAAGCACCGGGATTTCGTTATTCACCGTCCCGGCAGCACCGCCCCGTCGGTGCTGATGACAGGGTCCGAAGCAAACCCCTGGAATCACAGCAATGAAGCACTGGCACGGTAGCTGCTATACCCCGTAGCAACCACAACCTCTGGGGTGGACCACGATGGCCCGCCCCCCATCCCAAGGAGTCGAAACCATGCTGACCGTCGGCGACAAGCTTCCGAACTTCAAGCTGAAGGGCACCGTGAGCCTGGAGAAGAACAAGGAGTTCCAGGACATCACGAACGAGACCTACAAGGGCAAGTGGACGGTCCTGTTCGCGTGGCCGAAGGACTTCACGTTCATCTGCCCCACGGAGATCGCGGAGTTCGGCAAGCACAACAAGGACTTCAACGACCGCGACGCGGTGGTTCTGGGCCTGAGCACCGACAGCGAGTTCGTGCACCACGCGTGGCGCACGCACCACCCGGACCTGAAGAACCTGCCCTTCCCGATGCTGGCGGACATCAAGCGCGAGCTGTCCAGCGCGCTGGGCATCCTCCACAAGGAGGAGGGCGTGGCCCTGCGCGCCACGTTCATCGCGGACCCCGAGGGCATCATCCGCCACGTGTCCGTGAACGACCTGTCCGTGGGCCGCAACGTCAAGGAGACCGTCCGCACGCTGGACGCGCTCCAGACGGACGAGCTGTGCCCGTGCAACTGGCAGAAGGGTGAGGAGACGCTCACCACGAAGCTGCAGAAGGCGGGGTAACGGACCATGGCCTCGCTCGAAGTCGTCCGCAGCGAACTCGCGGACGTCCACAAGGACACCCGCCTCAACCTCTCCGCCGTCCTGGAGAGCACGACCCTCACCCCCGAGCAGCGCTGGGGAACGGCCGTGGCATGCGCCTTCGCCGCCCGGAACGAGCGGCTGAAGGAGGCCATGCTGAACGAGGCGAAGACGGCGCTGGGTGAGAAGTCCGGGCCGGTCATCGAGGACGCGCGTGCGGCGGCCTCGCTGATGGCGATGAACAACGTCTTCTATCGGTTCCGTCACATGGTCGGGAAGGAGTCGTACGCGACCAAGCGGGCGGGACTGCGGATGAACCGGCTCGCGCAGGTGCTGACGAACAAGGTGGACTTCGAGCTGGTCTGCCTCGCGGTCAGCGCCATCAACGGCTGCGAGATGTGCATCCAGAACCACGAGAAGGTCGTGCTGGACGGCGGCCTCACCGAGGACCACGTGCACGACGCGGTTCGCATCGCCAGCGTCATCCACGCGGCGGCGGTGGGCCTGGAGTCCTAAGGCCCTTCGCGCTGATTGAGATGAAGTTCCTGGCGCCCTCCGGTGGAGACACCGGGGGGCGCTTTGTTTCCAACCCTCTTCCAAGAAGGAGCGCATCACCATGGCCCTCTACAAGAGCCCCAGTCCCCTCTCCGAGCAGGCCCGCACGGCCATCAACGCCACCCTCAACGAGCGGCTGTCGGACGGGTTGGACCTGCACTCGCAGATCAAGGTCGCCCACTGGAACATCAAGGGGCCGCAGTTCGCCGCGCTGCACCCGCTGTTCGAAACGTTCGCGGTGAGCCTCGCCAACCACAACGACTCCATCGCGGAGCGCGCGGTGACGCTGGGGGGCCGGGCGTACGGCACCAGCCGCCACGTGGGCACGCACAGCCGCCTGCCCGAGTACCCGCAGGAGACGTCGCGCGACCTGGAGCACGTGAAGCTGCTGGCCGAGCGCATCGAGGTCTACCTGGCCGGCCTTCGCGACAGCCGCAAGCAGGTGGAGTCGCACCAGGACACGGACACGGTGGACCTGTTCACCGGCATCATCACCGAGTTCGAGAAGCACGCCTGGTTCCTGCGCGCGTCGCTGGAAGGCTGAAAGGCTGCACCGAAGCAGGGGGCGCGCTAGCGTGTCCTTCGTGAGCGAAAGCATCCCCCTGCATGCGTTCCGCACCGTGCCCCGCACGGGCGTCATCTTCGTCACCGCCGAGGCCACGCGCCGCGGCTACCGTCCCGGCGACCCGGACTGGTGCAACCTGGGCCAGGGTCAGCCGGAGACGGGCGACCTGCCCGGCGCCCCGCCCCGCGTGGGCCAGGTGACGGTGGACATGGCGGACCAGGAGTACGCGCCCGTCGCGGGGCTGTGGGAGCTGCGCGAGGCCATCGCCAGCCTCTACAACCGCCTCTACCGCAAGGGGATGCCCAGCCAGTATAGCGCGGAGAACGTGAGCCTGTCCGGCGGTGGCCGCGCGGCCCTCACCCGCGCCGCGGCGAGCCTGGGCAGCGTGAACCTGGGCCACTTCCTGCCCGACTACACCGCCTACGAGGAGCTGCTGGACGTCTTCAAGGCGTTCACCGCCATCCCCATCCTGCTGGAGGGCGAGCGCGGCTACGCCTTCACGCACGAGGATCTGCGCCGGGAGATTCAAGGGCGCGGCCTGTCCGCGCTGCTCTTCTCCAACCCGTGCAACCCCACCGGCAAGCTGGTGCAGGGCGAGGAGCTGGCGCGGTGGGTGGGCGTCGCGCGGGAGCTGGAGTGCTCGCTGCTCATCGACGAGTTCTATTCGCACTACATCTGGACGGGCCGTCCGGGCGTGCTGCCGGTGGAGAGCGCCGCGCGGTACGTGGAGGACGTGAACCGCGACCCGGTGGTGCTCTTCGACGGGCTCACCAAGAACTGGCGCTACCCGGGCTGGCGCATGACGTGGACGGTGGGGCCCAGGCAGGTCATCGACACGGTGGCGAGCGCGGGCAGCTTCCTCGACGGCGGCGGCAGCCGGCCCCTGCAGCGCGCGGCCATCCCGCTGCTCCAGGAGGACACGGTGGTGGCGGAGACGCGCGCCATCCACTCCACCTTCCGGGAGAAGCGGGACAGGTTCCACTCGCGGCTGGAGCGGCTGGGCATCCGCACGGACCGGGCGCCGGACGGGACGTTCTATGTCTGGGGCAACCTGTCCGGGCTGCCCGCGCCGCTCAACGACGGCATGGCGTTCTTCCGCGCCGCGCTGGAGCACCAGGTCATCACCGTGCCCGGGGAGTTCTTCGACGTGAACCCCGGCAAGCGCCGCGCGCGGGCCTCGCGCTTCCGCAGCTACGTGCGCCTGTCCTTCGGCCCCTCGTGGGAGACGCTGGAGAAGGCGCTGCAACGGCTGGAGGCGCTCGTCCTGAAGCACACGCCCGCGCCCTGAGGGACCGCGGCCCGGCCCCGCTCAGGACTCCGGGGCCGGCGCCGTGCGGAACTCCGCCGTGGCCATCACGTGCACCTTCTTGCGGTGCGCCACGGTGAAGCCCAGGGACGCGCGGCCCTTGCCGTAGGAGACGGCGGAGGACAGGAGCGTCACGTCCTCATGGCCGCCCCCGTAGCCGCCACGGCCCGGGTTGAAGGGCGGCGACTCCGACGTGCGCTCGCTGAAGCGGTGCAGCCCCGCGAGCTTCACGCCCAGCCCCGTGGCCACCCGGCGCGCCTTCTTCACCGACTCCGCGGCCAGCGCCTCCATCCACTCCTGGCGCGCCGCCAGCTCCCGCGCGTAGCCCCACCGCAGCTCGCGCAGCGTCGCATGCTTCACGGCGGTGCAGGCCGCGAGCACGTCCCCCACCCGCTCCAGCTGCTCCAGCCGGATGCGCACCGTGTAGGTCGCGGAAGAGGAGCGCGTGAGCAGCCCCTCGGTCGTCTCCGCCTGCACCGCCTGGAGCGAGAAGGCCGTCCGGGGCACGCCCAGGTCCTCCAGGCCGCGCACCAGCACCGCCACCTCCTTCGCGTTGGTGAAGGCCGCGGTGCCGGCGAAGAACGCCGACGCCTTCACCTCCACCACCGCGTCCACGTGGTCCGCCTCCAGCTCGTGGTCGGCGGCCAGCTCCACGACGATGATCCCCGACTCGGTTCCTGCCTGCTCCGGCATGTGTCCCTCTTCGTCCAGTCCCCACGCGGTGGGAAGCCCGGGAGTATAGGCCCCCGCCTCGCCTATGCTCGCGCGCGACCATGCGACGCTTTCCGTCCCGGCTGTGGCTGTTGTGCGCGCTCTACTTCGTGCAGGGGCTGCCGTTCGGCTTCCAGGTGACGGCGCTGCCCGTCTACCTGCGCACGCGCGGCGTCTCGCTGGCCGCGCTGGGGTTCGCGGGCGCGCTGTCGCTGCCGTGGATGCTCAAGGCCCTGTGGGCCCCGCTGGTGGACCGCTACGGCTCCGAGCGCGTGGGCCGGCGCCGCTCGTGGATATTGCCCATGCAGGCAGGCCTGGCCCTCGCGTGCGCGGGAGCGGCCCTCGCCGCGGACAGTGACTCGCTGCCGCTGCTCCTGGGCCTCATCTTCGTGATGAACCTCTTCGCCGCCACCCAGGACATCGCGGTGGACGGCTTCGCGGTGGACCTGCTGCGTCCGGAGGAGCTGGGCCTGGGCAACACCGCGCAGGTCGTGGGCTACAAGCTGGGCATGCTCACCGGAGGCGGGCTGCTCGTCTGGGCCAGCTCGCGCATCGGCTGGACGGGCCTGTTCTGGGTGATGTCCGCGCTGTGCCTCGCGGTCTTCACCGTCGTCCTCTTCGTGCGCGAGCCGCCCCCCCGCGAAGAGGCAGGCCCCGACGCGCCGAAGCTGGACTGGCGGGCGGTCTTCTTACGCATCAAGGGCGTGCTCACGCTGCCGGGCACCGGGTGGCTGCTGCTCTTCATCGGCACGTACAAGCTGGGCGAGTCGATGTCCGACGTCCTCTACAAGCCCTTCCTCGTGGACGCCGGCTACACGCCCGCGCAGATTGGTTTGTGGGTGGGCACGTGGGGCACCGCCGCGTCGCTGCTCGGGTCCACCTGTGGCGGGCTGCTCGCGGCGCGGCTGCCGCTGCTGGGCGCGGTGGCCCTCACCGGCACGCTGCGGTTGATTCCGCTCGCGGGCCGCTGGGTGCTCACGCAGGTGGGCATCAGCGACGCGGGCGTGCTGGGCATCACCCTGGCGGAGGAGTTCTTCGGCGGCGCGCTCACCACCGTGATGTTCGCCTTCATGATGTCGCGCACCGACCGCCGCATCGGCGCCACGCACTTCACGCTGCTGGCCAGCATGGAGGTCGCGGGCAAGGCGCCCGCGGGGCCCATCGCGGGGCTGCTCGCGGATCCGAAGTTCGGCGGCTGGGGCTACGCGAACGTGTTCCTGCTGGGCGTCGCGCTGTCCGCTGGGTTCCTCGCGCTGCTCTGGCCCCTGCGCCGCCGCGCCCCCGCGCCCGCACCGTCCTCCGTGGCGTGAAACCTTCCAGGCAGGAACGTCACAGGAACCTCACGCGGGGCATGTCAGCCGGCCGTGGTACTTGCCACTCCGTCGTCTGAAGTTCCCCCCGACGCGGGCCGGTCCTCCGGCGGCCGCGAATGAAGAGGTGCCTCATGATGTCCCAGTCGATGAAGTCCATCGTGGGCGGGCTCGTCCTGCTCACGGCGCCGGCGGCGTTCGCCACGTCCGCCACCAGCATCCCCGCCTTCGAGGCGAGCATCACCGCCGCGCGCACCGCCACCAGCCCGGGCGGCGCCACCATCGTGCGCTCGGAGATCCGCACCGCGCTCAACGCGTTCCTCAATGACACCGGCGGCCCCACGGGCGTGGACACCGCGGAGCGCGCGTACCTCGCCACGCGCCTCAGCGACACGCCCTTCCAGCAGTCGCTGACGGGCACCGCGGCGAAGTACTTCGCGGACTTCTACGAGGTGAACGACGCGACCTTCGTGTCCGCGCCCCTGTACCTGAACCCCGTGGCCAACACCGCCGCGTCGCTGTACGGCGCCACCGGCCCGCTGGCGCTCGCCTCGGAGATCCAGGAGGGCTACATCGCCAACGGACAGGGCGTCGCGAACCAGGCCACCCTGGGCGAGACGTTCAGCTACGCCTACGGCCCGCAGAGCAGCATCTTCGAACCCATCACGGTGAAGGAGCTCATCGCGATGCTCAGCGGCAACGCCGTCTCCGGCACGCCGTCCGTGGACGAGGTGGAGGGCGCGACGGCCTTCATCACCGCCATCTCCCGCAACAGCAACCGCCTCTACCGCTCCTACTGGAGCTGCCGCGGCTGCGGCGCGCCGGGCTGGACGGGCGGCTACGTCATCGCCGCGGTGAGCACCGACCGTCGCTTCGTGCGCATGGTCTCCGTGATGACCGCCTCTGACTGATCCGAAGTCCTGACGCACCGCCGCAAAGAGCGCTCCGGGGGCCCTGTGCTCCCGGAGTCTCTTGCAGTCCCCGCCGCCTCCATTCATTGATGCGCGCCGCGGTCCGGGTGGGCGGAGCACACGCTCCGGCCCGGGCCTCACGACCCCCTGAAGGAGAAGAGTCATGGCGGAGATGAAGACGTACGCGGGCGCATGCCACTGTGGACAGGTCCGGTACGAGGCGCAGACGGACCTGGCGCAGGTCATCAGCTGCAATTGTTCCATCTGCTCCAAGCACGGCCTGCTGCTGACGTTCGTGTCGCCCGAGCAGTTCAAGCCCATCTCCGGCGCGGACTCGCAGACGCTCTACCAGTTCAACAAGAAGGTCATCGAGCACCTGTTCTGCCCCACGTGCGGCGTGCAGTCCTACGGCACCGGCAAGGGCCCGGATGGCAAGCGGATGTACGCCATCAACGTGCGCTGCCTGGACGGCGTGGACCTCTCCACCCTCACGCCGATGCCGTACAACGGCCGGGACACCTGAGCCGGGCCTAGGGCTGGGGCGGCGCGAACGTGCCCACGGGCAGGTCCGCCGCCCGCCACAGGTACCAGCTCACCACCGTGCGGAAGGGGCGCCAGCGCTCGCCGTACGCGAGGAGCGCCTTGGGCTTGGGCATCTCCTTCAGGCCGTGGGCGACCATGAAGCCCTTGCGCACGCCGTAGTCGTCCACGGGCAGGATGTCCGGCCGGCCCAGGCGGAAGATGAGCAGCATCTCCACGGTCCACGGGCCAATGCCCCGCACCTGGGTGAGGTGCTCCACGAGGTCCGCGTCGGACATGCGCCGCACGCGGGCCAGGGGCGGCACGGTGCCATCCACCGTCTTGCGCGCCAGGTCCTGCAGGGCCAGCAGCTTGTTGGCGGACAGCCCCGCCTCGCGCAGCGTCAGGTCCGGCAGCGCCAGCAGCTTCTGCGGCGTGAAGCCCCGGCCCTGCCCCACGCGCTCGCACACGCGCCCGAAGATGGTCGCCGCCGCGCGGCCGTGGAGCTGCTGATAGACGATGGAGTGCGCCAGCGCCTCGAAGGGGCTGTGCAGCGGCTGCCGCTCCATCCGGAACGGGCCCACCGTCTTGAAGAGAGGGGCCAGCGCCGGGTCGGCGCGCAGGAGCGAGCGCCGCACGGCGGGCGTGTACGCCTCGGGGAGCAGCGGAAGGGACGGAGCGGGGGCGCGAGGCATGGACCGCATGCTGCCCGGCCCCTTGCCACGCGCAACCCCGATTCCTGTCGCCCGGGCTTGGAAGGACTAGATGGGCGCGGCGCGGTCCGTCTCCTCCGGCACGTCCATGCGGGGCTCGCCCTCCATCAGGGTGTCGAACTCCTCCTCCATCTGGATGCCCAGGTCCTCGAGCTGCTCCTTGGTCAGGAGCTTGCGCGCGGACTTGAAGAGGTCCTTCTCCTCCTCCTCGACGTGGTGCTCCACGTTCTCCTGGAGGACCTTCATCTTGGCGTCGAACTCCTCGTCCGCCGCGTCCATGGAGATGAGGTCCGCGATGAGGCGCTTGACGACGAGGTGCTCCTCCACGGCCTCGCGCAGGTCGTCCTCGGTGTCGTCCTTCTTCATCGCCGGGTAGAAGTACAGCTCTTCAATCTTCGCGTGCGCCCCCAGCCGGTCCGCGATCTGCTCGAAGAGTTCCTGGCGCTCCTCGTCGTCGTGATCCGCCAGCTTCTCGTACTTCTTGAACAGCTTGGACACCTCTTCGTGCTGCTGCTTGAGGAGCTCCAGCGCGTGCATATTGCCTCCGGGTACGATGTAGGTGCAGATAGATGGGGGTGGATCCGCCAGAAGGGAAGCCCACCCGCTCGCACTTTCACTTCACCGGCAACTTCCGCGACTCCAGGTCCTTCACCGCCGGGCCGTTGAGCACCCGCCCCGTGGGGCTGAAGCGTCCGCCGTGACACGGGCAGTCCCACGAGCGCTCCGCGTTGTTCCAGTGCACGTGGCAGCCCAGGTGCGTGCACACCGGGGACACCGCGTGCGCGGTGCCGTCGTCCTCGCGGTAGACGGCCACCTTGCGGCCCTCCACCTCCAGGATTTTTCCCTCGCCCGGCGCGACGTCCGCCAGGTGGTGGCCGTCCGGCTTCGCCAGCCGGTCCGCGACGAAGCGGAAGGCCACGTCCGCGTTCTCCTGGATGAAGTCCTTGGCGCCCGCCTTGGGCTTCACGCGGCCCGCGGCGTAGAGCGCGGCGTAGGGGTTCTGGTTGCCGAGGATGAGGTCGGACAGCAGCATGCCGGCGAGCGTCCCGAACGTCATGCCCGTGCCGGAGAAGCCCGTGGCCACGTAGACGTGGCGGCTGCCCACGTTGCGGCCGATATAGGGCAGCCCGTCCGCGGGCTCGATGACCTGGCCCGACCAGCGGTGGGTGATGTCGCGCACGGGCAGGTGCTTGCGCGTGTAGTCCTCCAGCGCGGCGAAGCACGAGGCCGTGTCCTGCTCCGCGCCGACCTTGTGGTCCTCGCCGCCCACGATGGCGTACGGCACGCCGTCCACCTGCTGCGTGCGGATGTAGTGATAGGGGTCGCGGCTGTCGTAGTACTGGCCCGGCTCCAGCGGTCCCGTCAGCGGACCCGCCACCGCGTAGGTGCGGTAGGGGTAGAGCTTGGTGTGCATCGCCACGCGGTTGAGCGGCGTGGTGGTGGCCTCCACCACGGTCTGCGCGGTGACGGTGCCGTGCTCGGTGACGACGCGGCAGGGTGTGCCGTCGTACAGGTCCACCACCTGGGTGTTCTCGAAAAGATGACAGCCGTCCCCGGGGATGCGGTCCGCGAGCGCGAGCAGGTACTCGCGCGGGTGGAACAGCGCCTGATCCTCCACGCGCAACGCGCCCTTCACGGGGAACGGCAGGGGCACGTCCTTGGTGAACGACGCCAAGAGCCCCACCTGCCGCGCGGCGGACACCTCCAGCAGCAATTCGCGCAGCTCGCGGTCGGTCTCCGCGTACCGGAAGGCCGGCACCCGCGTGAAGCCGCACGGGATGGAGAGCGACTCCACCAGCGAGGCAATCTGTTCAATCGCGGCCCGCACGGAGGACGCGGCCAGGTGGGCGCCCTTGTCGCCGAAGTCCTGGAGGAGCGTGGTGTAGGGCGTGTCCAGCAGCTCCGTGAGGTGCGCCGTCGTCTGCCCCGTCTGGCCGGAGAGGACGCGGTGCATCTCCAGCACCGCCACCTTCTTGCCCGCGCGCTTGAGCAGCCAGGCCGTCGTCAGGCCCGCCATGCCGCCGCCGATGATGGCCACGTCCACGGCGAGGTCGCCGGGCAGGCGGGGGAAGTCCCGGGTCGGGGTCGTCACCGTCCAGAGGGATTTGTGGAGGCGCTCGTCAGTCATGGCTCAAGGCTAGGAATGGGGCCCTCGGGGCATAAGCCGGGCGGCACGGGTGGGCCTGGGACCTGCTCGGCTGGCTGCCCAGCGCGGGTTGTGCGCGACCCAACAGAGTGCGGCCCCGGGTGTTGGCAAGTCAGGAGCCGGGGACGCGAGGGGCTGGGGTGCGTGCCCCCCCCGCGTTAAGAACGGAACGGGGCCGAGGGTCCGCGCCGGGCGGGCCGAGGAGCGGAGTCGAGATGCCCGTGGAACGCATCGCTGGCGTCGCCAGCCTGGTGGACATCCTGGACCGCGTGCTGGACCGGGGGTTGCGGTTCGACGCGAGGGCCCTGGCCGACCTGGGTCCTGCCGCGCCGTCGCCTGCCGCGCCGTCGGAAGAAGAGGCGCGCATCGTGGTGGCATTTTCGGAGGTCCGCACCGCAGACTCGCCGGAACGCGGACTTGCGCCGCGTGCACCCTCACCCGGAGCGTAAGTTCGTGGCGTCTCCAGCCCCGCTGCCCCCCGTTGAAGCCCCTGCCGGGGCGCGCCTCGCGCTCGCCGAGCACCTGCTCGCCTGCGAGTCCGCCGTCGCGTGCGCGCGGGCGGTGGTGGAGTGGCTCGCGCGGCAGTTCGGCGCAGCCGTCGCCTGCGTGGGGCCGGGCGACAGCGGCACGGCCTCCGTGTGCCTGGCGAGCGAGGGGCTGACGGGAGCGCAGCAGGCGGTGCTCGCGCGGGCCTGGGATGCGCCGGCCTCGTCGCTTTCGTCCTTCCGCACGCGGCCCGGGGCGCGCGGGTTGTCCGCGGACGCGCTGGAGGGCGCCGCGTTTCCGGGGGGCCTGCTGGCGGTGCCGCTGGGCCGGCCCGGGGCGCCCGCGGTCGCGCTGCTGGCGGTGGAGCTGTCCGGGCCCGGCGTCCCCCACGTGCCCCAGGACGTGGCGTGGGTGGCGTCGTGCGCGGGGCCGCTCATCGCGCGGCTCGTGGCCTCGGATGCGCGGGCGCCGCGCCGGCCGGAGCCGGACCGGCTGCTGCGCCGGGTCATCAACGCGGTGTCGGATCCGGTGCTGCTGACGGACGCCGAAGGCGGGCTGCTCTTCGCCAACGGCCGCGGGGAGGCGCTGCTGGTGGCGGGTCCGGACGCGAGCCCCGGGCGGGCGCGCGCGGTGGAGCTCAACCAGCGCCTGTTCCGGGAGACGCTCGCGCAGGGGGGCGCCACGGGGGTGCACCGGCGCGAGGTGCCGCTGGTGGATCCGGTGGAAGGCATGGACCTGCTCTTCGAGCTGGTGACCACGCCGGTGCTCGCGCCGGACGGGCCCGCGGTGGTGGTGAGCGTGCTGCGCAACGTGACGGACCTGGGCCGCGCCGCGCAGGCGCTGGGGGAGAGCTACCGGCGGCTGCGCGCCACCGAGCGCGAGGCGCGCAGCGAGCGCCACCGGTTGGACCGGGTGCTGGACTCGGTGGCGGACCCCATCATCCTGTCCGACCCCGCAGGCGGCATGGTGATGATGAACGACCCCGCCGAGCGCCTCTTCGCCCCGCCCCCGCTCCACGACGGGGCCGAGCCTGCCGAGCCTGGGGAGGCCACCGGGCGGCGGGGGCGCGGCAACGAAGCCCTCTTCGCCTCGTTCCTGTCCAACCTGCTGGGGAACGTGCACGCGGACGTGTCGCGCTGGAAGAGCCAGCTGACGCTGAACGACCCGGCCACCGGCGCGCCGCTGCCCATGGAGGCCCTGGCCAGCAAGGTGCTGGGCGACCAGGGCGAGCTGACGGGCATCGTCACCGTCTTCCACGACCGCACGGAGGTGCTGGAGCGGGCGCGGCTGCTGGAGCGGGTGAAGGAGGTGTCCAGCGAGCTGGAGGCGCGCGTGCTGTCCGCCACCGCGGAGCTGGCGGAGCAGAACGAGAAGCTGCGCCGGCAGGCCATCCAGTTGGAGCAGGCGAGCGCGGCCAAGTCGCAGTTCCTGGCCAACATGTCGCATGAGTTCCGCACGCCGCTGAACGCCATCCTCGGCTACACGAACATGCTCCTGCAGGGCGTGTCCGGGGAGATGACGCCCCCGCAGCGCCGCAACCTCACCCGCATCGACTCCAACGGGCGGCACCTGTTGGAGGTCATCAACGAGATATTGGACATCACCCGCATCGAGGCGGGGCGGATGCCGCTGCACCTGACGGACTTCGGCCTGCCGGAGCTGCTCCAGGAGGTGATGGCGGAGATGGACCCCATCATCGCGCGCAGCAAGCTGGCGGTGGAGACGCACCTGGAGGACGAGCTGCCGGGCGTGTGGAGCGACCGACAGAAGGTGAAGCAGATCGTCCTCAACCTGTTGTCCAACGCGCTCAAGTTCACGCATGAGGGCGGCGTGCAGGTGTCAGCGGAGTATCAGGTGGCCACCAGCACCTTCGCCATCTCCGTGAAGGACACGGGCATCGGCATCGACGTGTCGAACCAGGAGAAGATCTTCGAGGACTTCCAGCAGGTGGACAGCTCCCCCACGCGGGCCTATGGGGGCACGGGGCTGGGCCTCTCCATCTGCCGTCGGCTGGCCGCGATGCTGGGGGGGCGCGTCTCCCTCCAGAGCAGCCCGGGCCAGGGTTCGACCTTCACCCTGCACTTTCCAAGACGCGCGAGACGGACATGACGAACAGCCCGGAAAAACCCAAACCGCTCGTGCTGGTGGTGGATGACTACCAGGATGCCCGGGAGATGTACGCGGAGTACCTGGAGTACTCGGGCTTCCGCGTGGCCGAGGCGAAGAACGGCCAGGAGGCGCTGGACAAGGCCTTCGAGCTGGTGCCGGACGTCATCCTGATGGACCTGTCCCTGCCGGTGATGGATGGCTGGGAGGCGACGCGCCGGCTGAAGGGCGACGCGCGCACGCGGCACATCCCGGTGGTGGCGCTCACCGGCCATGCGCTGAAGGGGCACTCGGAGGACGCGAACCAGGCCGGGTGTGACGCGTACGTCACCAAGCCGTGCCTGCCGGACGCGCTGGTGGATCAGGTGAGGCTGATGGTGAAGCGGCGCGACGAGGCCCAGGCGCGCTGACGCAGTCGGGAGGTGGGCGCGCCATGACGACGAAGACGCAGGCGGAGTCCTTGAGGGAGCCCGGTCCACGCTACGTCTACGCCATCGTGCGGGAGGATGACGGTTGGGAGCCGGACCTCGCGGGGCTGGGCACGTCGCGGGTGCACGCGGTGCGCGAGGGCGGACTGCTGGCCGTGGTGTCCGCCGTGGCGGGCCTCCGGGTGGCGCCCACGCGGGCCCACCTGCTGTCGCACCAGCGCGTGACGGAGGCGGTGCTGCGCGAGCACACGGTCATGCCGGTGGCATTCGGCACGGTGCTGCCGTCCGAGGAGCGCGTGCGGGAGCTGCTGCGCACGGCGCACGCGCCGCTCACCCAGGCGCTGACGGCGCTGGAGGGGCGCGTGGAGCTGGGGTTGAAGGTGCACTTCCACCGCGACGCGCTGGCGCGCCAGTTGGAGGAGGAGACGCCGGAGCTGGTGCGCGGGCCTTCGGAGCCGGAGGAGGAGCACGAGCAGCGGCTGGAGGCGGCGCTGCTGGAGCGCACGCGGCGGGACATGGACGTGCTGCGCGATGGGCTGCGTCCGCTGGCCGCGGCGATGCAGGAAGCGGCGCCGCTGGGTGAGCGGATGCTGCTCAACGCGGCCTTCCTGGTGGACCGGGCGCGGGTGGCCGCGTTCGAGGCCCGGGTGAAGGCGCTGGCGGCGCGCACGGAGGTGTATGCCTTCCGCTTCACCGGGCCGTGGCCGGCGTACAGCTTCGTGGACGTACGGCTGGACGTGGAGACCGGGCCCGTCGCGACGCACTGACGGGCCCGGGCTTCAGCGCCGGGGCGCGGTGAGCTTCACGGCCTCCTCGGCGAGGGGCTCCAGGCCGCCGCCCATGCGCGTCCAGCCCGGGGTGAATTCGGTGCGCGCGTACCACGAGCCGTCCGGTGTGTTCGCCATGGTGAGCTCGCCCACGGGCTTGCCGCCGCGCTGGTACTCCACGCGGAAGGCGGGCGTGGGGG
>NZ_RAWG01000208.1 GCF_003611735.1 Corallococcus sicarius
TAAACTGGCGGTTGTACCGGAGCCACAGCACAGTGTTCCTGTCGCTGCCCCGCCTCCCGAGGTACATGCCGCCGTGATTCCCAAGCCTCCCGCTCCGTCCCCGAAGTCAGCCCGTTCACTCAAGCCCTGCACTGGCGGCAGCCGGAGCTGCGCTATCCGTACAGCGAAGCGGATGACCTGTACGCGCTGGGCGTGTGCCTGTACCGCGCGGCCACCGGGCACCTCCCGTTCTCCCCCGAGCTGGCGCCCGACCTGCTCACCGTGGTCATCACCACGCGACCGCCACCGTCACCCCGGGCGATCAATCCGCAGGTCCCGGAGCCGTTCGCCAGGGCCATCCTGCGGCTCCTGAAGAAGCAGCCGGAGCAGCGGCCGCGCACGGGTGTGCAGGCGCATGCGGAGCTGATGGAGGCCCTGCTGTCGGATGGTGATGCGTTCGAGGCGCGGCTCTTCGAGGAGGCCTCGGAGCGCATCCGGCGTCCCGCGTGGCCGTCGCAGCCCTATCCCGCGTCGGTGACGGAACCCATGGCACCGCCCGCGCCGCGCGCTTCGAGCCGGATCCACATGCTGGGTCTGGTGGTGTGCCTGGGGCTTGTGTTGGGGGGAGCTGGGACCTGGGGAGTCCTGGCGCATACAACCTCCAAGGTCCAGGAGAGGTTTTCCACCTCCACAGGTCATAAACTGGCGGTTGTACCGGAGCCACAGCACAGTGTTCCTGTCGCTGCCCCGCCTCCCGAGGTACATGCCGCCGTGATTCCCAAGCCTCCCGCTCCGTCCCCGAAGTCAGCCCGTTCACTCAAGCCCGCCGCGCTCGCCGCATGTATGGGAATGGCGTGCGTCACCGGTGCGCCCCTGGTGGATCGTCCGCAGCCGCCTTCCGAGGACTGCCCGATGGAGGCCGTTAAAGCCATGGAGAAGCTGGGCATCGCCGAGCTCCAGTGGGCCGGCGAGTTCGACCGCAAGTTCGCAGGCAAGAGTGTGACTGTTCGGGAGGGACGGGCGACCGTGTACACCGCCCAGACCTGGGGGCGTGTGAATGGTGGCACCCAGCTGACGGGAACGGTCTATGTCGGCACCCAGCGGGTCTACGGGCGCTTCACCCAACTACGGCACAAGAAGACCGGCGAAACCTATCCCGTCTGTATTGAGCTCGTGACGTTGGCGGACCGCCAGACAGGGCTCCCTCGCCTCAAAGGGGGTGATGAAGACACGGCAGTCGTCTCCAACGAGATCTCCCTTCGGAGCGTTCTTCGCTACGACGAGTAGTCGGAAGACACATGCTCCTGTTCCTCCTTCCGCTTCTTGCGACCGCGGATGCCGTGGCTCCGGAGCCACCCCAGACGTGTCAGCCCCTGGTGGGCATCTCCGCGCTGCTGTCCGAAGGGCTGCTGGATCAGAGGGGAGTCCAACCCCTGACGCTCGTGGTTCCTGCCCCGCCAGTTCCTGCGAGTGAAGCAGGGATTCTTCACATCGGGAGCTTCCGTTCGTTTCAGCGCGTCGCGGTGCTCATCGAATTCTCCGAAGGGGCGTCGCTGCCAGGCAGGGCTTTTCGGGCAACCCTGAGCGCTCCGGGTCTGCAAACCCTGACGGTCGTGCAGGTGCTCCAGATTGATGCGACACCAGAATCCGAAAAGGCACGGATCATCGTGGAGGCAGCGGCGACGGTGACGAGCGCTCGCGGCGTCTACACGTTGGAACTCCAGGACGCGGAGGGCCAGCGACTGCTCATCCTGCCCGGGGTGCGGTTTCCGCCCGCCTGAGCGCAGGGTTGCTGGCGCGGGCCTATCAACGCCCGACTTCGTCGCCGACCACGACCACCATCCACCCACCCACCTCCCACATGTGGGCCCCTGGCACCGTTCCGCTTCGGTATCCCGGGTCTGACTGGCAGGCCCCAGCTCCCCCGAGTGGGACCTGACCAGTCAAACCCGAAACCCATGCCGACTCTGGCGGGTGGGAGCCTTGCGAAAGGCCCCCCCGAACAGCTCCCCCCAAATCCACAGAGCCAGGGAGCCGGTGAGTCATGCAAAAAATCTTCGGGTTCGGTGGCGAGAGGGCACTTGGTCGGGGTGGGTGGCTCTACGCGTGACCTCTCGCTTCATCCCCCCAATCTCTTCATGCCAGTCCGCCCCGGGACTCAGAACGCCGTGGAGCGCGCGATCTGCTCCGTGCGCTCCACGTCCGACAGCACCTGCGCGAACTTCTCGCGGATCGCGTCGGGTGCATCCGGCCCCAGCGGGAGCCGCAGCGTCGGCACTCCCGCCAGGACCGCGTCCACGATGGCGCGAGCGGCCTTCACGGGATCGCCGGGCTGCGTGCCATTCGACTGCGTCGCGAACGTGCGCGTCAAGCCGACCGTCGGGGCGTACTCCGCCATCGCCGGCAGCGCCCGGTACGACGCGCCGAGGAGCTTCGTGCGGAACATGCCCGGCTCGACGATGAGCACCTTCACGCCCAACGGACCGACCTCCTTCGCGAGCGCTTCGGACAGCGCCTCCAGTGCATGCTTCGCCGCGCTGTAGGCCCCCGTGCCCGGATACGTGGTCATTCCCGCCACGCTCGTGAGCTGCACGAGGGTGCCCGAGCGACGCTCACGCATCTGCGGGAGCACGGCACGCGTCATCGCCACCGCGCCGAAGAACAGCGGCTCGAACGCGGCCCGCAGTTCCTCGTCACTCGTCTCCTCCACGGCGCCGAGCAGGGTGTAGCCCGCGTTGTTCACCAGCACGTCGATGCCGCCGAAGCGCTCCGTCGCCGCCGCCACGGCGCTCCGGACCTCGTCGGCCTTCGTCACATCCAACCGGACCGCGAGGACGCGGTCGGGGGCGCGTGCCACCAGGTCCTCCAGGGTGCGGGGGTCGCGTGCCGTCGCGACGACGCGTTCACCCCGTGCGAGCGCCTCCTCCACGATGCTGCGACCGAACCCCGACGACGAACCCGTGACGAACCAGACCCTGCCCTGTGCGTTCATGACTGCCTCCATGACCCACAAGCTACGGCCGGGCACTTCGCGCCGAAATGCGTCGTATCTGGATGCGCTTTGTAGCTACGCTAAAGAATGCGCGACGACCTCTCAGGCATCACAGCGCTGCTCGCAGTGGCGGAGAAACGGAGCTTCACCGCCGCGGCGACGCAACTGGGGGTCACCCCCTCGGCGGTGAGCCAGGCCCTCCGCGCCCTCGAGGAGCGCGTCGGCGTGCGGCTCCTCCAGCGCACCACGCGCAGCGTCGGGCTCACCGAGGCGGGCGCGCACTTCCTCTCCCGGCTTGAGCCCGCGATGAAGAGCGTGCACGAAGCCTTCGAGTCGCTCGGTGAGCTGCGCGACCGTCCCGCCGGAACCCTGCGGCTGACTGTTCCGCGCTACGGCTACCAGGAGGTGCTCGCACCCCGCCTCGCCGGGTTCCTTGCGGCCCACCCGGACATCCAGGTGGACATCCAACTGGACGACGCGCTCATCGACATCGTCAAGCAGGGCTTCGATGCGGGCCTCCGCATTGGCGAGCGGATGGAGCGCGAGATGATCGCCGTGCAGGTGAGCGATGACATCGCCATGAGCGTGGTGGGTTCACCGTCGTACTTCGCGACGCGCGGCAAACCCAGACACCCGCGCGACCTGCGCGAGCATCAGTGCATCAACTACCGCAGCCGGACGAGTGGGAGCCTCCACCGCTGGGAGCTCCTGGACAAGGGAAGGCGCATCGAGGTCGCGGTCGAAGGGCGCGTGTCCCTGGACGACGTGGACTTCATGGTGGACGCCGCGGTGTCCGGGCTGGGGCTCGCCTTCGTCCCGGAGAACCGCGTGCGCAAGCTGGTGGCGGAGAAGCAGCTCGTGCACGTGCTCGAACCGCACTGCCCCACCCTCCCGGGCTTCTTCCTCTACTACCCGAGCCGGGCGCACCTCCCGCTGAAGCTGAAGGCGCTCATCGACTACCTGAAGAAGGGCCGGCGCGGCACGGCGCGCTGAACCGCGGGCTCACGCCCCAAGGGCCAACGCAGGAGGAGTGAGCCACGGGGCGGCCAGCGCTTCGGCCTCCTCCAAGAGACGCAGGCGTCGGGCTTCGTCCAGCACCGGAGCCACCGTGCTTCGCGGGAGCGCGTCATACGTGCGCCCATCCAGCACCCGCCCCGTCGTCGCCTTGCGCACGCCGCCCCACTGCTTGAAGAAGAAGGCCACGCCCGCCGCGTCACACTGCTCGCGCAGCGAACGCACCCACGCCGGATCCAACGGCCTCGCCTTCGCGCCGCTCTCGCCTCCGACAATCACGCCGTCCACGCCCGTGAAGTCCACCCGGCCCAGGTCCTCCAGCAGCGGCTCCACCGACAGGAAGCGCGTCCGCGCCGGAGCCGCCCGCAGGTGCTCCACCCGGGGCAGACCGTAGCGCCGGTCCTCCACGCTCACGCCCCACCACACGTTCGGCAGCCTCGCCGCGAACGCGAGCCGCGTGGACAGCAACTGCTGCATCCGCTCGGAGCGCTTCGTCAGCACCTGGAACGTGTGCCAGTCCGCCAGCGCCATCACCCGCGCCACCGTCTCGATGTACGCCTCCGGCACCCCGTCCAGGAACAGGTCGCTCATCGAGTTCACGAACACGCGCTTGGACGCCTTCCAGCGCAGCGGCTCGGCGAGCTTCCCCGGAATCAACCGGAGGTCGAACCCCTGCGTGTACGGATGCCCCAGCACGCCCCGGAACCGCTCCGCGAACGTCTCCGCGTAGCAGTGCTTGCACCCCGGGCTCAGCTTCACGCAGCCGCGCACCGGGTTCCACGTCGCATCCGTCCACTCAATCTTGGAGTTGTCAGCCATGGCGTCCGGACGCAACACCCGGCCCGCCCACGTCCATCCCCCCGCGCCTACTTCGCCGGGGGCGTGACGGTGAGCGACTTCGCGCGCTTCTCCACCGCGCGCAGCGTGTCCAGCACCGCGTCCTTCTGGCCCACGTTCGCCAGGAACCCCGGGATGGAGCCCGCGGGATCCACCGTGAACTTGTACACGACCCAGGACCTCCCCTCCCCCTTCGCCTCCACCCTCCAGCTGCCCTCGTTCGTCCGCAGGCGCACCACGTCGCGGCGTGCCGGGAATGCGTCCGGCTCCGCCTTCCAGCGCTGCACGTACACGCCCGTCCCGTCCGGCGCGACCTTCGACTCCGTCACCACGTGCGAGATGTAGTCGCGCCCGGACACCACCGGCAGATCCAACCGCGTGTACGTCAGCCGCCCGCCGTCCTCCGTCGGCTTCACCACCCGCGACTCCTTCACGTACGGCATCCACAGCCGGTAGGACTCCGCGTCCTCCAACGCCGCCTGCGCCTGCGCCGCGCTCGCCTTCATCTCCCCTTCCGCCCAGATGTCCTTGACCTTGCTGCCCGGGCGCGCGCGCACCTTCACCACGTAGGGCTCCGTCGCCACCGTCTCCCACTCCTCCGCGCCCGCCACGCCCGCCATCAGCAGCACCGCCGCCGCCGCCACTCCGCCCCACCTTCGCGTCATTCCCACCATGCGACTGTCCTCCGGTCGCGCGTGCCCGGCCCCGGATGGCGCGCGCGTGTCACCCGTATCCCATCTTTCCGACACCTGGACGACTCACGGGCTGCCCTTAAACACACGGGCCACTCGACTTTGCTCGCGGGGCTTGGCAAGCCTTCATCCCATGCGTCCTCATCTCCCCGGTCCCCCGCCCGAGCGCGGCCTGTTCTGCAACCGCACCCTCAACATGCGCGCCATCAAGGCCGTGGGCTACGACATGGACTACACGCTCATCCACTACCGCGTGGAAGCGTGGGAGCGCCGCGCCTATGAGTATATTCGCGACCGGCTCGTCGAGCAGGGGTGGCCCGTCAGCGACCTGACGTTCGACCCGATGCTCGCCATCCGCGGCCTCATCATCGACACCGCGAAGGGCAACCTGCTCAAGGCCAACCGCTTCGGCTTCGTGAAGAAGGCCCTCCACGGCAGCCAGCCCATGGAGTTCGACGCCCAGCGCGAGGCCTACGCGCGCACCATCGTGGACCTGGCGGACCGCCGCTGGGTGTTCCTCAACACGCTCTTCTCCCTCTCCGAGGCCTGCATCTACGCGCAGCTCGTGGACCGCCTGGACGCGGGCCAGCTTCCCGGCCCCATGGGCTACGTGGACCTCTACGAGCACGTGCGCAAGAACCTGGACGCCACCCACATGCAGGGGGCCCTCAAGGCGGAGATCATCGCGGACCCGGAGCGCTACGTCATCGATGATCCGGAGACGCCGCTCGCGCTCCTGGACCAGAAGAACGCCGGCAAGAAGCTGCTGCTCATCACCAACAGCGAGTGGGCCTACACCGAGCCCATGATGCACTTCGCCTTCGACAAGCACCTGCCCGACGGCATGACCTGGCGCCAGCTCTTCGACGTCGTCATCGTCAGCGCGCGCAAGCCGGAGTTCTTCACCACCCGCTCCACCCTCTTCGAGGTCGTGGAGGTGAATGGAGAGGCGCTGCTCCGGCCGCACTCGGGGCCCCTCAATCGCAACAAGCCCTACTTCGCCGGCAGCGCGCTGGAGCTGGAGCGGCACCTGGGCCTGTCCGGTGATGAGATCCTCTACGTGGGCGACCACATGTTCGGCGACGTGCACGTCACCAAGAACGTGCTGCGCTGGCGCACCGCGCTCATCCTGCGCGAGCTGGAGGACGAGGTGCGCGCCATCGCCAGCTTCCGCGCCACGGAGCTGCGCATCGGCGAGCGCATGCTCCACAAGGAGCGCCTGGAGGACGAGAGCTGCCAGGTGCGGCTGGAGCTGCAACGCCGCCGCTACCACTACGGTCCGCGCACCGACAAGGCAGAGAGCGAGCTCGTCACCCGCCTGACCGAGCTGCGCGCGGAGGTGGAGGCCCTGGACGCCGAAATCGGTCCCATGGCCCGCGCCGCCAGCGAGATGTCCAACCCCCTCTGGGGCCTGCTCACCCGCGCCGGCAACGACAAGAGCCACCTGGCGCGGCAGGTGGAGCGCTACGCGGACATCTACACGTCGCGCGTGAGCAACTTCCTCTTCGCCACGCCGTTCGTCTACCTGCGCAGCCCGCGCGGCAGCCTCCCGCACGACCCCAGCTTCCCCGGCGGCACGCCCGTGTTCCCCTCCGGCGACGGCGCGGGCAACGGGCCCACCACCGAGTAGTGGGGGCCCGTGCCGTAGTGCCGTACCTCGCCGTGCTGGCGCCTACTGCGTGAGGCGCCAGAGCGCCTGCAGGTCCGCGGGCAGGTTGCTGGCGACCTTGTCCGCCTCGCCTTCGGAGATCTGATCCTGGAACGCGCGCAGCACCGCGCGCACCACCAGCTCCGCGTGGTCCACGGGCATCTCCAGGTCCTCCGCCACGGACTCCACCAGCGCCTCCCGGCCGAAGCGCTGGAGGCGAGGCGTGCGCTCTTCCAGGGGTGGCAGGAAGGCCACCAGCAGGCGCGGCAGCTGGGCCTCCAGGTTGCGCGCGCCCTCCGGGAGGATGCGGCGCTCCAGGGCGCCCAACACCGACACGGCGGCGGACTCGGCGAGCTTCGGCGGCAGGCCGCTCACCTCCGTCAGGTGCTTGAGGAACGCGGCATAGGTGGCGCGCAGGTGGGCGTCGTGGCGACGCTCGTGTCGCGCTTGCTTCTCAGCTTCGGTTTCGTGGGCCTGGGCCATGGGCACACCTCCGGTAAGGGGCGGTAAGGGGCTCCCACAAGTTGCTCACCCCACCGGCCGTTGGCGCCCACCCAGCCGCCGTGCCCCCGCCGGTAACGCTCCCACCGCCGCCTGCCCACCGGCGGAAATACCTCTCAAGTGCCCGGAGTTACTGAACATGTGTCCAGACCTCCGAACGGAGGGGGACCTGGCGAGCAGGCGCGTGGAACGGCCATGTCAGACCCCTCCCGTATGAATGATCGCGTGAGCCACTCGACCCCGCCGTCGTCATCGTCGCGAGTCCTGGAGCAGCGCAACCTCCTGGGAGGCCTCGACCTCCTGCCCGTGATGGGCAGCCGCAAGCGCGCGCGCCAGTTCCACGTGTCCACGGAGCGGAAGCTGGGCTTCGCGGCGGCGCTGGCGCTGGTGGTGGAGCACGGGCGCGAGAAGGCCAAGGAGACGGGCACCACGTCGATGACGCGCTGCCCGCGCTGCGGCCACACGGGGCCCACGGAGCAGGACTTCGGCTTCCGCATCATGAGCCGGGGTCAGCGCCGTCCGCAGTCCTGGTGCCGGGGCTGCCGGGGTCAGCACCTGGAGCCTACGGTGAACACCTCCGCGCCCCGCCCCGAGGACGGCTGGCTGTTCCCGCCGGAGACCGTGGGCAAGCAGAAGGCCCGGCCGGACGCCAAGGTCAGCAAGCCCAAGGCGAAGAAGCGCGCCCGCACGCGCAGCAACGACGACCTCACCTGAGCGGCTGACGTCCCGCGCCGCCCAAGCGCCTGTTGGCTGCACGGCCCTGGAGCGTCCCCCTGGCCCCGCCCTTGATCAGGGATGGCACCGCCTTCCAGGGTCCCTACCTCTTGGGAACAGGAGGAGTTCCATGGCCGTGCGGACCCAAGAGACAGGCATCAAGAACAAGCGACGTGTGGATGCGCGGGCGGCCCAGCCCAGCATGCAGGCCAAGAAGGCGCGCCCGACGCTGCCGCATGACGAGGCGGCGCAGCTGCGCAAGGCGAAGGACCTGAAGCGGGTGACGCTGGGCCCGGCCGCCGAGCACCACGGCCCCAAGCGCAACAACCGGGGCACGGGGCTGCGAGGCCGCAAGAAGGCGCCCAGCCAGATCCACATCAAGAACGCGGGTGGACCGCATGAGCGCTCCCCGCTGCACGGGGGCTGATCCGCGCGTCACGCCACGCTCGAGCCCGGGCTTGAAAAGACGACGCCCCGCTGCGGAAGGCGGTTCCCCTGTTTCGGGGACCGCCCTCCATGGCGGGGCGCGGTGCTTCTGGAGGGGGGTGGAGCGCCGGTCAGTAACCGACGTAGCCGCTGCCGTTCTGCAGGTTCTTCACGCCCGGGACGTTGGACACCGAGCCGTAGCGGTCCACCGCGTAGCGGACGGCCGCGATGATGTTGTCCACCGGGTTGCGGATGTTGTCGTGGCCCGGGAGCTTGTGCGCGTCGAACGTCGGCTGGATGGTCTGCATCAGGCCGATGGACGGGGTGCCTTTCTGCGCGTTGGAGTCCCAGTTGTTGATGGCGTTCGGGTTGCCGCTGGACTCGTGCTGGATGATGGCCGCGATGGCCTGGGGGTCCATCTTCTCCGCCGGGATGCCGTTGGCCTTGAGGATGTCCGTCGCCTGCTTGATCCAATCACCGACCTGGCCGGGGGGCATGTCGCCCACGGGCTGCGCGCCGGTGGAGCCTTCGGTCTGCTGGGGCTTGGAGCCGCCCGTGAGGTCCGGGCCCTTGGCGCCGGTGCCCTGCGCCTGGAAGTCGTCCTTGCTGCCCGGGATGGTGAGCTTCGCGTCGGCGTAGATGAGGTCGGCGTTCTTGATGTTGGGGTTCGCCTTCATCAGCGCGCCCACATCCGTGTTGTGCCGCTTCGCGATGCTGCTCAGCGTGTCGCCTGACTTGATCCGGTAGTCGCTCATGGGGGGAGAGGACCTTGTGATTGCCGTAGACGGTAGATGCTGGATTCTCTGGAGCTGACTTCCGGAGTTGCGCCTACATTTGCGTTTCTGTGGGTGCTTTCACGCGGAGTCATCCCTGGACCGACACCGTGAAGTTCTTGGACGGGACTGTCGGCGGAGCAGCCCGAGGAGGACGCCCCCCATGCCGCCCAGGGCTCCCGGTGCCTGGGCGCAGCCCCCGCCCGAGTCCGGCGGGCCGTCCCCGGGGGTCGGCGGATCCACGGCGGCCTCGCAGGGGGTGAAGCAGCGGCACGCGGCGTCCCCCTCCACCTCCAGCCGGGCGCAAACGCCCTGCGCGCCACACGCGGCGTCCTCCGAACAGGCCGCCCCGAAGGTCCCGGCCTGGAGCGCGGGCAGCAGGCACCGGGCGGGGGCGTCCCCGGCGGCGACGCAGAGGAGGCCGGCGGGGCACTCGGCGTCGGTGGCGCAGGCCTCCTGGCAGAGGGCGTCCAGGGCGAGCGGCGCGGGTCCGGCCGGAGGCGGGCCAGCTTCGAGGAAGGGACGGAGGAAGTCCTCCAGCGCGTCCACCCGCACCTGGACCGCCTCCGAACGGCAGGCCACGTCCCCGCTCACCGTGAGGCCCCAGAGCACCTCGGTGCCCGGGTCCCCCTCGGGGGTTCCCAGCACCGGGCCCCCGCTGTCGCCCACGCAGCTCATCCCCGGGGCGGGTCCCGCCTGGAAGGAGGCCGGGGCCACGCCCGTCACCTGGAGCTGCCCCTGGCGCCGCTGGCCCGGGGGCCGGGCCGCGTCCTTCGTGTCCCCGTAGCCCACCGCCCGCACGGAGCTGCCCACCGCCACCGGGGTGCCGGTCGCCTCCGGCAGGCGGAAGGGTGGGAGGCCGTTCACCGGGGTCGCCAGCCGCAGGAGGGCCGCGTCGTAGGCATGCGTGGCCGGGACATGGGCGGGGTGGGCCACCGCCCGGGTGACGCGCACGAACCGGCCTCCCGCCGCGGGCTCCGGGAGCAGCGTGGGGCCGAGGAAGACCTCGTAGGGCCCCTCCGCCCCGAACACGGACAGGCAGTGCGCCGCCGTCAGCACCACGTCCGGGGCGATGAGGGCCCCCGAGCAGAGGAGGACTGGCGGCTCCCCGCCACAGCGCGTGCGCCGGGCCACGAGCGCCACCGCGGCGGCGTCCCCGGGCGCGTCCGTGCCCTGGACGATGGGCCGGGCCTGGGAGGCAGGGACGGGCTCTGGCGGGTAGGACACGGGCAGGCAGGCAGGCAACAGCAGCCCCACGAGCGCAACCCCTCCAAGGGGTCGGCATCTGCTGGGGATGCGGACGGACGCGGTGGACCGTTTCGCCATGGGGCGCATCCTAGGCAACAGCGGGTCGTGGGAATGGCGAAGCGCCCGCGTTACCTTGCCTTGGGGGGTCGTGAAGCGGATAGAGTCCGGTGCACGTCTCCCTGCCTGGCTGGCCAGAAGGCGTGCTTCATGACGCTTTTGGGGCAGAAGGCCTACCGTCCCGATCGGGAGTCGGACAGGCTGACTGCCGTACATACCGTAGGGCCTGCCACTTTGAAGGGCCCGCCACATCTTCACGGGTGGTGGGTCTGCAACCCTTTTTGGAGGATGTTCACATCATTCGCGAACAGAGAAACAGTCGCGGTCCCAACAGGGACCAGAGAACCAACCGCCGCATCCGCGCGCGGGAAGTCCGTGTCGTGGGCTCCGATGGTTCGCAGCTCGGGGTCATGACCATCGAGGCCGCCCTGGAGCGGTCCCGAACCGAAGGGCTCGACCTCGTCGAAGTCAGCCCCATGGCCAAGCCGCCGGTCTGCAAGATCATGGACTACGGCAAGTTCAAGTACGAGGAGAAGAAGAAGGCCTCGGACGCGAAGCGCACGCAGGTCGTCATCCAGCTCAAGGAAGTGAAGCTCCGTCCCAAGACGGAGGAGCACGACTACGAGTTCAAGGTGCGCAACACGCGCCGGTTCATCGAAGAAGGCAACAAGGCCAAGGTCGTCATCCAGTTCCGTGGGCGTGAAATCACGCACAAGGAGTTGGGCAGCGCCATCCTCGATGACGTCGTCAAGGACCTGAAGGACGTGGCCGTCGCCGAGCAGATGCCGCGCATGGAAGGCCGGCAGATGTTCATGATCCTCGCGCCCACGCCGAAGGTCGCGCAGAAGGCCCGTGAGCTCGCTCGCCAGGCCGCCGCGGCCGCTCGCAAGGCCTCGCCGCCGAGCCAGAAGAAGCCGCACCCGGAAGGTGGCCATCACCCGGCCGCGGAAGGTGCCGCCTCCACCGCGCCCGTCGATGCCGACGACGCTGACACGGGCGACGACGACGATACGGACGACGCGCCGGACACCGCGACCGCTCCTCCGACGACGACGACGTAGGCCGCTCGCGCGAACGGACTTCGCGTCTCCCCTCCCCGGGAGACGCGCCCACGGGCGGTGCCCCTCGGGAGGACTCCCGGGGACCCCGCCCGCGCGCATCGTCCCTTCTGCCCCTGAAGGCCCGCGCTAGAAGCGCAGGGCCCGGGTGCGGAGGCGACGCCCCAATTCCATCAAGCTCAAGGTCATCAGCACCGCGAACATCGCGCTGGCACCGCCACACCCGGCGGCCATCGCCTGCTCGGACGGGCCCGTCAGGGCGCTGCCCAGCGTGCCAGGGCCCTCCGGCGTCGGGCCGGGCGAGGACGGTCCGCCGGAGCCTCCGGTGGCCGCGACGCGAGCGTCCCCACGCTCGGCCTCACCCGCCGCCTCCACCTGCTTCGCGGCCACCGCGCCGGACTTGAGCGACGACGAGCTGGTGGAGAAGAACGACACCCGGTTGCCGGAGCCGGACGAGGGCTCGATGCCGAACAAGGCCACCAGCGGCACCCCCGAGGGCAGCACCTCCGGCACCGCCGGGTAGCCCGCGAAGCCGGACACCGACGCCAGCTCCTTGCCCGCCCCCGGCTTGCCGCTGGAGGACAGCGCGCGGACCCACAGCCGGTAGCCGCTGCCGTCGCTCCGGGGCTCGTTGTAGAAGAGGTACAGGCTGCTGCCCACGCGGGTGAGCGCCGGCTGCGAGGCCCAGTCCCCGCGCTCGAGCACGCGCACCGCGGATCCGAACCCGCCGCCGTCGAAGCGGCGGTACACCAGGCGTTCGGAGTTGTCCTTGTAGACCAGGTGCAGGCCGCCCTTCCCGTCCGCCACCGCGCTCAGCGCCGCGCCGTGATAGATGCCGTCGGAGAAGGCGGTGCGCGTGGAGGACCAGGAGGACAGCGACGCGCTGTCGTCGCGGATCCGGTAGCGCGTGCTGTCGGAGCCGCTGTGGGAGCTCCACAGCATCATCATGCGGCTGCCCAGGTGCACCAGCCGGCCACCCCCGCGCTTGGAGATGTCGCGCGCGAGCGCGGACTGTTCGCGGAAGGTGGAGCCGCCGTCGGTGCTGACCGCGATGCTCAGCGTGTTGCTGGAGTCCTTCTCGCGGAAGAAGGCCTGCACCCACAGCCGGCCCTTCGAGTCCCGCGCCAGCTCCGCCCGGTAGTACGCGGTGCTGGAGCTGGTGGAGTCGAAGACGCGCACGGGGGACTCAGGGCTCCAGCGGCCCTTCGAGGAGCTGTAGCGCCACCACTGGAAGTACACGTCCCGGCTGCTGGAGCCGCCAATGCCCTGGCTGTCCGGCGTCTCCACCGCGTAGACGAGCGCCACGTCCCGGCCCACCACGATGAGGTCCGCGCGGTCGTAGGTGGAGCCGTCGTGGATGACGCCCTCCAGCTTCCAGCTGCCGCCGCCGTTGTCGCTGCGGAACATGCGCAGCCCGTGTCCGTCGTGTCCGCCCTGTTGCACCGCCGCGAGCAGCACGGAGCCTTCGCTGCGGGACACCCGGACGATGTGCCGGTGCGCGGGCAGCGTCAGCGCGTTGCCTCCCCGCACCGGAATGGCCGTGGGCGGTGTCGCGGCCGTCATGCCCGTCAGTAGCAGTCCCGTGAGTACCGCCCAACCCATGCCTGTTCCCCTCCGTTGGATTCCTGGCGGAGAAACTGGTGGGTGGGGTGGGGCTAAAGAAGGTGGGTAAAACAGGTGACGCCTGCCCGCCTGCTCTCCGGAGGGAGCCCCCGCAGAAGCGTTGCGCGCGGCGAAGCGTCGTTTGGCGGACGGCGGGCGCGGGGCGGCTTCAGCCTCGCGCCGCGCTCCGTCCACCGATGTGCGCTCCCGCGTCGGGCGGCAGCCGGCGGAAGAGCGGGCCGGCCAGCGACGACATCAGGCCGATGGCGAGGAAGGGCAGCAGGAAGCGGTCCGGCGTGAGGCGCACGTCCCCGCCGCCCCGGGCCACGTGCAGCATCAGGCCGCCGAAGCTGATGCCCACGCTCAGCGCCATCTGCTGCGTCACCACCGCCAGCGTGGACGCGCTGCTCACCGACTCCCGGGGGAGGTCCGCGTACGCCACCGTGTTGGTGGCGGTGAACTGCAGCGAGCGCATGAAGCCGCTGAAGATGAGCGTGCCGATGATGAACGGGATGGGTGTGCCGGCGCGGAAGAAGGCGGGCACGGCCGTCAGCGCGGCGGTGAGCAGGTTGGAGGTGACGAGCGTCTTGCGGAAGCCCACGCGCCGGATGAGCGCGGGCGCCACCGGCTTGCACGCGAAGGCCCCCATCCCCGTGCCGATGGTGACGAGCCCCGCCTCCAGCGGCCCCCAACCCAGGCCCACCTGGAAAAGCAGCGGCAAGAGGAACGGCGTCGCCCCCAGGCCGATGCGGACCAGCGCCCCGCCCATCATGCTGGCGCGGAAGGTGTCCACGCGGAACAGGCGCAGGTCCAGCACCGGACGCGGCGTGCGCAGCGCGTGCCGCACGTAGGCCGCCAGCATCCCCAGGGCCACCACCGTGATGCCCAGCTGCAAGGGCCACGGGACGAGCCCGATGCCCACCGTCTCCGCCGCGAGCATCAGCGTCGTGATGGCGACCACGGCCAGCGCGAAGCCCTTCTTGTCGAAGGGGCCGGGGTCCGGCTGCTCCAGCGCGGGCACGAAGCGCGCCACGGCCCACATGCCCAGCAGGCCCACCGGCACGTTGATGAAGAAGATCCACGGCCAGTCCGCGACGCCCAGGATGAGGCCCGCGAGCGGCGGACCCATCAGCGGCCCCACGAGCGCGGGCATGGTGAACCAGCTCATCGCGGACACCAGCTTCTCGCGAGGCGCCGCGTTGACGACGATGAGCCTCCCCACGGGCGTCATCAGCGCGCCGCCCAGGCCCTGCACGGTGCGGAAGACCACCAGCTGCGCGAGCGACTGCGAGAAGCCGCACAGCACGGAGCCCAGCAGGAACACCGCCATGGCCCACATGAAGACGCGGCGCGGGCCGTAGCGGTCGGCGATCCACCCGCTCGCCGGCGCGAGCACCGCCAGCGCGAGGATGTACGACGTCAGCGCGAGCTTGAGGTGGACCGGGTCGGTGCCGAAGGCCACGGACAGCGTGGGCAGCGCGGTGGACAGCGCCGTGGAGTCCAGGAACTCCATGAACAGCGCACTGGCCACCGCGACGGATGCGAGCCGGGAGCCTCGGGTGGACGTGGGCCCGGAAGACCCGGTGGATGCGGTCGCGGTGGAGACGGACACGGCCTTTTCTATGCGCACGCCGCGCCGTGCCTGTCACGCACGCCCGGCCGGAGACCTCACGAATCCGAAGCGAGCGTGCTCACGGTGCACAGGGCAGACACCCTCACCGCGAAGGTCGAGCTCGGCAACCTGTAGGACAGTCGGACAGGCACCCCGCATCGGGCGACTTCAGGGCTCCGGCGGTTCGTTCCGGGCGGCTTCGCTCAGGGTGCGGGCCTCTTCGCGCAGCTCGTCCAACCGGACGCGGTGGCGCTGGAGCAGCGCGTCCACCTGTTCGACGCGGGCCTTGTCCCCCCGCGCCCGGGCCTCCTGCTTCTCCCCCTCCAACCGCGTGACGTCCCGCCCCAGCAGCGACGTGATGTGCTCCGTCTTCTCAAGCTTCCAGCGCGCCGTCCGCGGCTGCTCCTCCACGATGGGGTCGTTCGGCTGCGCGGGCGCGTTCGCCACCTCCGGCTCCGGCGGCACGTCTCCGGGCGCGGGCGGCACCACCGTGGCAGCGGGCTGCGCGGGCCCGGGCGTCCGCACCGGCACCGCGCGCCTCGGCGCGACGTCCGCCGCCGTCACGGGCGCCGCGACGGGCACGGTGGACGCAGGCACGGACAGGGGCTGTTCCTGGCGAGCCGGCCACGGCGCCACGGCGAGCAGCGCGGCCACCAGCACGCCCGCGCCTCCCCACATCACCCGTTCACGGCTTCGCATCGTCCGCACTCCCGTCGCGCACGCCCATCACAACCGCAAGCGCCAGCGCTCGGCCTGACGCTCCACCCGGAAGAAGAACGGCTCCGCGCGCTCCTTGCCTCCCTGCGACACGCGCGCCCGCACGAGCACCGCGTCCGGGTCGCGGCCATCCACCTTCGCCTCGACGACGTCCACCAGGTGCAGGTCGTGCTCGCGCAGGTCCTTCACGGTGTCCTCGCACGAGGGCAGGCCTTCGCCCGTCACCAGCAGCGGGCCCAGCACCGCGCAGTCCCCGGAGGGCAGGGCCTGGAAGAAGCGGCGCACCGCCGCCTCCCCGGCCTCCGCCTTCGAGGACGCCGTGGACGTGCAGGCGAGCGCGGCGAGCCACAGCCCCACCGCCCCCGCCGTGTATCGCGCCGCGCGTCCCATCCGGCTCAGTAGCAGTTGGGCGCGAACAGCTCGTCGTCCGTCGCGGACACGAACTGGTCGTCGCAGTAGCCGCTCGCCAGCATGTGCCCGTTGCGCACGCAGCCGTCGTGGTTCGTCGCGTCCAGCGTGTACTGCGTGTCACCGCCGCAGCCGCTGCCGCTGCGGCCGAAGCAGTTGCCCATCACCTTGGGGCGCGACCAGTGGTCCGGCTCACCGCACACCCAGGTGCTGCCATTGAGGTAGTACTCGTCCCCGCTGCACGTCGTGTGGTCGCCCAGCTGGGCAATCTGCTGGTTGCGCGCGTTGTCGAAGCCACCGTTGTAGCAGTCGTGCTTCGCGTACGAGTACCAGTTGTACACGCCACCGCAGCTGCCGGTGTTGCTGCCCCCGCACTTCGCGTAGCTGCACAGCATCGTGTAGCCGCGGCCCTGCTCGCCCATCACGGTGCGCTTGAGCGTGACGCTCGTGGGCTGCTGGGCCCACATGCCCACCGCGCGCCGCAGGTACATGGCCTCCGGCGCCGCCGCGTCACCCGCGGGCAGGCCCTGGTTGAGCGCCTGGTAGAAGGCCGCCAGCACCTCGCGGTCCGCGTCCACCACCTGCGTGTCCTGCGCGTTCGCGTCCGCGAAGCCGTCCAGCGTGGACACCCCGGAGGCCGGGTCCAGCAGGCCCGTGAGCGTCAGCTCCCGCAGGCGCACCTCCAGCCGGTACACCCCGGGCTCCACCTCCCGCGAGGCGAAGGACACCGACCGGCCCCCCTGC
>NZ_RAWG01000209.1 GCF_003611735.1 Corallococcus sicarius
CACCCACGCCCGCCCCTGCTCCGGCCGGAGGGAACTTCCAGTGGAACGCGCGGAGCGCCCCCGCGTTCATGGACGTCAACGGGGACGGAACGGACGACCTCATTGGCCACATCCGCCGCTTCGCCAGCTCCAAGCCGGAGGAGCGGGTGGCCGCGTTCGACGGCAAGACGCTGGCGATGCTCTGGGAGACCCCGCCCACCGAAGGTCCGGATGCGTCCACGACGACGAAGGTCATCGCCCAGGGCGGCAAGCTGGTGATGAGCGGCCCCAGGACGGTGACCCTGCTCGAAGCGGAGACCGGCAAGCCGCTGGGCAGCGTGCCCCTGTCGGACGCGCCGAAGCGGCTCTGCCGTCCCCCTGGCGACACCGATTCGGTCTGGATTGAAGTGGTGGACGAGCAGCACCTGATGCTGGACACGCGCACGGGCACCGCGCGGCCCGCACGCAAGGCGCCTCCCCGCTGCGCGACGCCGCCGCTGAGCCCAGAGACGTGTGAGATGGGCCGGCCGCCCGAGCTCGCCACGAGCTGCGTGCGCTCCGCCTACCCGCCCTCCGACATCCGCGGCTTCTCCTCGACGTTCATCTTCCGCAGGGAAGACTTCATCGTGGTGACGGGCACCCGCTGGCCGGGGACGACCGTGCCCCTGGTGGCGGTGTTCGAGAAGGGCAACCGCAAGCCCCTGTGGCACGGCAACGTCGCCGACATGGACCCCACCCACCTGAGGGACACGGCCCCGCGCATCGTCGAGCTGGACGGCGACGCCGTGTTCATCGCCTATGAGCTGGAGCAGCCGGGCGGCTTCCACCTCATCCGGCGCGACGCGCGCACCGGGGCCGTGCGCTGGGACGTGCCCATTCCGCGCTCCAAGGAGGCCACCGACCCCGGCTCCATCTGGGCCCACGCCGGCCGCGTCTACGTGCCGCACTTCAGCTGGATGGACGTGTTCGAGGCGGAGACGGGCCACCTCGTCGGCACGCTCGGACGCTGGTGACGTCCGCCAGGGGCCGGCGCCCTGTCAAGGCGGCGCCGGCGTCTTGAACTCCGGGATGAGCTGCCCCGTGAGGCGGATGCTCTTCATGACCTTCTCGTGCGTCAGCGCGCCCACCTGGTGGAAGGACATGAGCGCGTCGATGCCCAGGGCCTCGTAGCGCTTGAGCCCCTTGCGCACCTGGTCCTGCGTCCCGACGATGAGCGAGTCCTGGCCGCTCAGGACCTCCCACACCTGTTCATCCGGCACCTCCTCGCCGCCCATGATGCGGCCCAGGAGCCGCTGCGCCTGGGACGGCAGCGCGTTCGGGTCCTTCTTGCGCAGGTACTGGCCCGTCAGCCCGCCGCCCGCGGGGTCCTTCGCCAGGGCCTCCAGCTCCGCGGCCGTCTTGACGAAGGCGTCCTTCGCTTCGAAGAAGGTGAAGGAGCCGCTCGTGTACCAGGCGGCGGCCTTCGCGGCGCCGTTCTCCATCGCCTCGCGCTCGGTGTCCGCGCAGTGGACGAAGGTGAAGAAGGCGACCTGGTCGTTGACGAACTGGCCCACCGGCTCGCAGCGGGTCCGCAGCGCCTCGCGGTAGATGTGGATCATCTCCGCGACCTCCTCCGGAGAAGCCCAGAGCGTCACCCCGAGCGCGCCCACGCCGTTGCGCCCCGCCTGCTCGAACGACGCCGGGCTGGAGCACGCCTGCCACAGGGGCGGGTGCGGCTTGCGGTAGGGCTTCGGGATGACGCTGACGTTCTTGAGCTGGATGTCCTTGCTGTCCCAGGAGACGGAGTCCTGGGTCCACAGCTTCGGAAGCAGCTCGAAGGCCTGCTGCATCTGTCCGCGCGTGGAGTCCGCCTCGATGTTGAAGGTGCGCCACTCCGGGATGGTGCTGCGCGCGAGCCCCAGCTGGAAGCGGCCCCCGCTCAGGTGGTCGATGAAGGCCGAGCGCTCCGCGATGCGGATGGGGTGGTTGAAGCGCGTCGGCGCCAGCACGGACGAGTGGCCCACGTGGAGGTTCTTCGTGCTCGTCGCGATCGCCGTGAGCATGATCTCCGGCGCCGAGCTGTAGCTGAACTCCACCGCGGCGTGGTGCTCCACCTGCCACCAGACGCCGTACCCCAGCGCGTCCGCCAGCCGCGCCTGCTCCAGCGTCTCCTGAATCAGCCGGTGCTCATGGTCCGGGCCGGTCCAGTGTTCCTTCGGGTGCTGCATCTCCGAGAAGATATCGAGTCGCATGTGTCGCCCCCTGTTCTCCCAGCTTAAGCTGTTTTCACACGGAGAATGGAATGGAGCGGCATGCGTACGAATCAGCAGGAGAGGAACGGGCTGCGCGGCGGACGGTGGCTGGGGCTCGCGGGGCTGGCCCTGGCGCTCACGGGCTGCGGCGTGGAGCGGGCAGAGGAGTCCGAGGCCCCGGGCACGCAGCAGCAGGGGCTCACGACCCTGACGGCCACGGAGGACGCGTATGTCCATGAGACGAACGCTGCGTCCAACTACGGTTCAAACGCCTCGCTGTTCGTGAAGAACGACGCGGGCGCGAGCCGGTATGCCTATCTGAAGTTCACGCTCACGGGCCTCAGCGGCGTCACCAGCGCGAAGCTGCGCGTCCATGGGAGCGCGTCCGCGGCCACGACGCTGCAGGCCTTCCAGACGACGGATGCCTGGACGGAGGCGGCCCTCACCTGGAGCAACAAGCCGGCGCCGGGCAGCCTCGTGGGAGGCGTCGCGCTCACCACGGTGGCCCAGGACGCCGTCATCGACGTCACGGCCTACGTGAACGCGCAGGCGGCGGGCGACGGCACGGTGTCCTTCGTGTTGCAGGAGACCGTCGGCAAATACACCACGCTGGTGAGCAGCGAGGGCAGCGCGAACCCGCCGCGCCTGGAGGTCACGAGCGGCGGAAGCACGGGAGACACCCAGGCGCCGTCGGTGCCCGCGAACCTGACGGCCACCGCCGTCTCCAGCAGCCAGGTCAACCTGGGCTGGAGCGCGGCCTCCGACAACGTGGGCGTCACCGGCTATGCGCTCTACCGGAACAACGTGTTCCTGAAGAACGTCAGCGGCACCTCGACGAGCGACACCGGCCTCGCCGCGTCCACGAGCTACAGCTACTTCGTCCGGGCCCAGGACGCGGCGGGCAACAGCTCCGGCAACAGCGCCACCGTCACCGCGACGACCTCCAGCGGGGGCGGCACGTCGTGCACGAATGCGCTGACGTCCACGGCCAGCATCCAGACGGCCCTGAAGAACGCGGCGCCGGGCGCCCTCCTCCTCCTCGCGCCGGGCACGTACACGGGCAACCGGGGCACCAGCGGCGACCCCGGCGGTCAGGGGCTCTTCTACTCCGGCAAGAGCGGCACGGCCTCAAGCCCCATCATCCTGAAGAGCTGTGACCCCGCGAACCCCGCCACCCTCACCGGCACCGCGGTCAACGATGGCTCCTACGGCCTGCACCTGACGGGCGACCACTGGCAGGTCCTCGACCTGCGCGTCACCCGGGCGCAGAAGGGCATCATGGTCGACAATGGCAATCACAACCTCCTGCGCGGCCTGGAGGTCCACACCGTGGGGGACGAGGCCGTCCACTTCCGGGATGGCAGCTCCTACAACACGCTCGAGGCGTCGCGGATCCACAACACGGGCAGGTATCAGCCGCAGTACGGCGAGGGCGCCTACGTCGGCTCCGACGTCAGCAGCCCGTACGAGCACGTCGTCATTGGCAATGTCATCCGCACCACGGTGTTCGACGGGGGCATCACCGCGGAGCACCTCGACATCAAGGAGGGCGCGGACGGGACGCTGGTGGAGGGCTGCACCTTCAACGGCGCGGGCATCTCCGGCGAGAACAGCGCGGACAGCTTCGTGGACGTCAAGGGCGTCAACACCGTCGTGCGCAACAACCAGGGCTTCCGTCAGGGCAACCCCAAGGTCCTGGATGCCTTCCAGGTCCGCACCCACGGCACCGGCTACGCGACAGGTGAGGACAACGCCTTCTCTGGCAACATCGTCGACCTGGACGACTCCCCGGGCTACGTCGTCTACGCCACCAGCGCGGCGACGGGCACCACCGCGCAGGGCGATGTCCGCACCGGCGGTGGCAACCTGTACAACAGCAACGTGAACCGGTGACGCTGTCGGCGGCCCCGTCTATCCATGAGGCCGGGCCGCCTCGCGGCGCAGGTCCCGCTCCGCCTGCTTGAGCAACTCCAGGAGCGCGTGCAGGTGCGGATCCTGCACGGGCTCCAGCAGTTGGACGGTGTGACGGCGCCCTCCCTCTGCTCCCTCTCCTCCCACTTCAACGGTGAGCGTGTAGCGGGTCTGGTCCGCGGCGCCCTTCGACGCAGTCCCCACGACGGAGGGCTGCTGGAAGAACGAGGCCGCGTGCACGCTCCGGGTGATGGCCTCCGCCTGCGCGGGGGGCAGGTCCCCCAGTTCAAACGTGCGGGGCCTGTTGAGGCCGGGAAGGAAGGCGATCCCTCCCTCCCGCTTGAGCTCGATGCGCATCACACGCTCCATCGGGCCCCGCGAGGGGGCCCCTGTGGGTTCAGGCGCTCGGCCTGCCCGACGGCTGCACCGCCGGGACCTTCAACGTCGGGACGCGGGCCACGGAGATCTTCTCGCGGGTGACCTTGATGCCCACCTCCCCCCAGGCGTCGACGACGGCGGCTTCCTCGGTCCCGCCCTCGCCGTAGAGCCGGGAGGCGCACAGCGACGTGATGCGCGCGAACCGGGCGAAGCCGCAGTCGGGACGCAGCCGCATGTCGCGCAGCGCCTCGTACCAGATGCGGCCGGCCTTCTCCCACGCGCAGCCCCCGAGCTTGAGGGACGCCAGGTAGAAGGCCCGGTTGGGGATGCTGGAATTGATGTGCACCCCGCCGTTGTCCTCCCACGTCCTGACGAAGTCGCGCATGTGCGCGGGCTGCGGATCCTTGCCCAGCACCGGGTCGTCGTAGGCCGTGCCCGGGTCCTTCATGGAGCGCAGCGCCTTGCCCTGGACGCCGTCCGCCAGGAGCCCCGCTCCAATGAGCCAGTCGGCCTGGTCCGCCGTCTGGTTGAGGAACTTCTGTTTCACGAGCGAGCCGAAGATGTCGGAGATGGACTCGTTGAGCGCTCCCGCCTGGCGGAAGTACATCAGCGGTCCCTCGTCCTCCGTCATCCCGTGCGACAGCTCGTGCCCGATGATGTCCATGGCGATGGTGAAGCGGTTGAAGATGTCTCCGTCCCCGTCCCCGAACACCATGCGCTGCCCATCCCAGAAGGCGTTGTTGTAATTCATGCCGTAGTGGACGTGGGCGTTGAGCGGCATTCCGCCGTCGTCGAGGGAGTCGCGCCCGAAGACCTCCCAGAAGAAGTCATAGGTGGCGCCCAACCCATCGTAGGCCTCGTCGACGGCGACATCGCCCGTGGCGCCCTGCCCCTCGGACCGGGCCAGCGTGCCAGGGAAGCCCTCCTGGCCCCCCATGTTGTAGATGAAGCGCTGCCGCTGCGACTCCGCCATCATCCCGCCGATGCGACGGGTGGGGACCCGCTGGGCACCCACGGCCGAGGTGAGCCGCAGGGCCCGGAACGTGTTGTCCACGGCCATCGTCCGCAGCGCCGCGGCGCGCTGGGCGGGGGAGCCGTTCTGGGCAATGGTCCGGACGACGTAGGGCGGAAGGATGCAATAGAGGGAATGGCGATGCCATCCCGGATGAACCCGTCTCATGACTGACTTCTCCCGTGAGGGTGTTCCCTAAGCTAGGGACCCCGTCACGGGCGCAACTGCCAGCGAGCTGACGCGGGCCGTACCGTTCCCACCACTACCGGCCGAGTCGTGCCGCCAGCTCCAGCCGGGCGGCCACCGCCAGGGCATCCGCGCGGTTGTTCTCCACGTCATCCGAGTGGCCGCGCACCCAGTGCCAGGACACCTGGTGGGCGCTCACGGCCTCCAGCAGCTCGCGCCACAGGTCGGCGTTGGACACGGCCTTCTTGTCGGACGTGCGCCAGCCATTGCTCTGCCACTTGTCCAGCCACTTCGCCTCGAAGGCGTTGCACACGTACTTGGAGTCGGTGAACACCTGGACGCGACACGGCATCTTCAGGGCCTTCAAGGCCACGAGCGCCGCGGTCAGCTCCATCCGGTTGTTGGTGGAGTCCGGCTCCGACCCCTGGAGCTCCTTGCGGTAGTCCTTCCGCTCGGGAGCGATGAGGATGGCCCCCCAGCCGCCCAGGCCAGGGTTCGGTGAGCACGCGCCGTCACAGTAGATGTGGACCAGGGGAAGCGACATCGGGCGCGCACCCTACCCCAACGCCGCTCCGCTCCGCGAGAACACGCCCCCGGGCGGAAGATGTTCAGTGCCGCCTACTCGTCCAGCTCCGCGGGGAGGCATCCTCCGCGAGAGCTGCTGGAGTGGCGAGCACTCGCATCCCCGGGAGGCTCGCTCCATGACGAAGTCCAGGTCGGCCGTACTCGCGCTGCTCATCACCCTCGCGCTCGCACCCGCGCTGGCCACGGCGGGCCAGAGCGCCTCCACCCGCTGGGCGGCGAGCCGGGGTGACTTCCTCACCTGGCAGCTCAGTGGCGTGGCCCGCGCGGCGGATGGCTCGCTCCAGCTGCTGCCGGGACAGTCCTGGTCCGGCACCGACCCCTACGGGCCGGGCGGCTACTACGGCGGCACCTATTACAACGGCGGCTCCTTCTTCCAGGGCGAGGCCACCAGCCCCATCGTGTCCAGCGCGTTCGGCTTCCGTGAAGCCATTGCCTCCTGGGAGGCCACCACGCCCCCGGGCACCTGGGTGGAGACGCTCGTGCGCGTGCAGGTGGGTGGCACCTGGACGAAGTGGTTCAGCCTGGGCGTCTGGGCTTCGGACGCGTCCACGGTGCAGCGCCACTCCGCGGACTCGCAGGCGGACACCGTGGCGAGGGTGTCCATCGACACGCTGGTCGTCACCGCGAAGAAGAGCGCCGCGACCGCGTGGCAGGTGAAGGCGCGGCTGTTCAGCGCGAACGGCGTGGCCACGCCGGGCCTGCACGCCAGCGCGCTCACCACCTCCACCTCACCGGAGACCCGGCCCACCGTGCCCCCGGGCAACCCGGCCCGCTGGAACCAGGTGCTCGCGGTGCCCCGGTGTTCGCAGATGGTGTACCCGGACGGCGGCGAGGTCTGGTGCAGCCCCACGTCCACGGCGATGGTGCTCCAGTACTGGACGGCGGACACGCGGGGCTGCGAGACGAACGTGCGCGCGGCCGTCGCGGGCGTCCATGACTGGTTTTACGGCGGAACCGGCAACTGGCCCTTCAACACGGCGTACGCGGCGGGCCAGGGCTTCCAGGCCCACGTGGCGCGCTTCACGAGCTTCGCCCAGTTGGAGCCGTGGCTCTCCGCCGGAGTGCCCGTCATCCTCAGCGTCGCGTGGGGCAAGGGCGAGCTGACCGGCGCACCCATCCCCTCCACCGCGGGCCACCTCCTCGTGCTCTCGGGCTTCGACGCGGTGGGCAACCCCGTGGTGAACGACCCCGCGGGCGCCAGCGACACCGCCGTGCGGCGCACCTACTTGCGCTCGGAGTTGGAGCCGCTGTGGCTGTCTCGCTCCGGAGGCACCGCCTACCTCGTCTACCCACGGGGCTGGCCGGTGCCCGCGCTGTAGGGGCCGAAAGCCTGCTCAAGGCCGGGGGACGCGGGATTGCCCGCGGAGCCCGAACAGTGGAACCTTCGCGCCGCCCCCCTTCGAGAAAGGCAGACGGCGATGCGAGAGAAGAACCTGGAGTACACGCTGGATTGGATTGCCATCCAGGAGCTGGTGGCCGAGTACGGGCAGGCCATCGACCACGGCAAGGACACGGGCGACTGGAGCCGCTGGGAGCGCGTGTTCGCGCCGGAGGTGACGTCGGACTACTCGCGCTTCATGGGCGTGCCGCCCTCCACGCAGCCGCGCGCGGTGCTGGCGAAGTTCGGGGACACGGCCCTGGAGTGCTTCACGCGGGTGCAGCACTCCACCGCCAACACGGTGCGCACCGAGTTCACCAGCGGCATCCATGCGACGGTGATGGCCTACGCGGAGGTGTCCCACTTCTTCAAGCTGGACGGCGTCCCCCAGGAGTGGACGCTGGTGGGGCGCTACACCCACGACGTGGTGAAGACGGCCGCCGAGGGCTGGCGCATCCAGAAGGTCCTGTTGGATCCCATCCACCAGCGCGGAAACCTGCTGGGCCTGGAGTTCGTCAAGGGCAGGCGGTTCGGGACCCCGTGAGCGCAGGGAAGCGCGCGGGGGTGGCAGCCCCTCACCGCGCGCTTCGGGCGGGCTTCCTGGCGCGGGCCCGCCGTGGACGCGCGGGCGCCTTCGCGAGCCGCTCGCCCTGGGCGCCAATGGTCTCCGCCAGGAAGTCCACCACCGCGCGCACCCGCGCGTTGTTGGCCAGGTCCTCGTGGAACACCAGCCACACGGTCCGCTCCAGTTCGGGCAGGACGTCGCGCAGGGGCACGAGCTCCGGGTAGTGGTGGCCGAAGGACGCCGGCAGCAGCGTCACGCCCAGGCCCTCGCGCGCGGCCTGGAGGAGCCCGAGGATGGACGTCAGCCGCACCGCCACGGTGGCGCGCGCCGCGTGCACGTCCAGCCACTTGGATTCAGGCCAGCGCCGCGAGTCCTGCGCGTACCCCACCACGGTGTGCCCCTGGAGCCCCGCGTCGAAGCGCACCGGCCCCATGCGGGCGAGGTAGTCCTGGGAGGCGAAGGGCACGATGCCAATGGCCGCCACCTTCCGGGCCCGCAGGGAGGGCTCCTGGGGGCGCATCAGCCGGATGGCCACGTCCGCTTCGCGCCGCACGAGCGACAGGGCCTCGTAGCCTGCGAGCAGGTGGAGCTCTATCTCCGGATGCCGCTCCCGGAAGCCGGCCAGCCACGGCAGCACGTTGTAGACGAGGAACGAGTCCGTCGCGGTGACCGTCACCGGCCCGGAGGGGCGCAGGTCCTCGCCGCTGGCCAGCCGCTCCACCCGCAGGGCCTCCGCCTCCACCGCCTCCGCGGCGGGGAGGATGCGCAGGGCCACGGCGGTGGGACGGAAGCCCGAGGGCGTCCGGTCGAAGAGGCGCGCCCCCAGCTCCCGCTCCAGCACGTTCAGGCGCCGGCCCACGGTGGTCTGGTCGACCTTCAGCGTGCGAGCGGCCGCGGAGAGGCTCCCGCCCCTCGCGATGGCCAGGAAGTGCTGCAGGTCGCTCCATTGGGGCATGGTCTGCATTCTCGCAGAGGTGCCCTGCGCAAACGGGCATTTTCGCAGACCCTTCCTGACGTCATCTTCCGGGGCGTCTCTTCCACCCAGGAGTCCCCACCGTGAAGACCTTCTCCAAGCTCACCGCCGCCCTCGTCGTCGTCTCCGCCTTCTCCTTCGCCGCCGCCAAGGGCAAGTCGGAAGCGGCCGCGTTCCAGCAGACCGCCTATGACAAGCTCACCTGGACGGAGATGATGCCGGGCGGGCCGTCGGTGCACGTCCTCTGGGGCGACATGAAGAAGGGCCCGTACGGGCTGCTGATGAAGTTCCCCGCCGGGTTCGACTCGGGGCCGCACACCCACTCCGCCGACTACCATGGCGTGCTGGTGAAGGGCCGGATGACGAACACCTCTGAAGGCATCACCCCGGCGGGCCCGGTCGACGCCGGGAGCACCTGGGACCAGCCGGGCAAGGTGGTGCACGCGAACAAGTGCGCCGCGGAGTCCGAGTGCGTGATGTTGATCGCCCAGGACAAGCCGTTCGACTTCGCGCCGGCGAAGGCGAAGTGACGGAAGCGGGTCAGCGGGAGTCGCGGCGCTTCTGCTGCCGGGCGAACTCGGCCCGGAGCGCCCCACCGATGCGCTTGCCCGCCACCTGCGTCGACTTGCGGATCTTCGGAAAGGCCTTCTGCGGCTGGATGCTGCCGCCGCGGTGCTTCTTCGAAGTGGTTTCCTTGTGATGGAACATCGAGGGGCTCCCGAGCAGGTTGGGCTCACTTCATCGCGCCATCCCTGAAGATGAACCCCGCTCGGGAGGAATGCTTTCCCGGCAGACAGGGACGCGGGCGGGAGAGCAGGCCCTCCGCCTTCCCCTCCCCGCCGGGCGCATTCCCTCGCGCATCAGGGCGCGGAACGCGCTCCGCACGACGAGCAGTCGGAGGCACAGCTGTTGTAGGTCCCGCCCGTACCGCACGACTCGGTGAACTGGCAGGTGCCATCTCCGCACCGGTAGATGTCCTGGGGACGCAGGCGGGTGGTGAGGGGCACGAAAGAGACGCCATTGACGACACAATTCTTCCAGAAGGCGCGCGTCTCATCGAGGACGCAGACACTGGCGCACGAACCGACGTGGTAGAGCGGAGGACACTCGGTGCTCCCGCCGGAAACCTGCGCCGAGAGCCCGCAGGCCCGGGCGGTGCTCTCCGCCCTGTTGAGCAGGCTGTCGTGGCCCACGAAGATGCCCGCGCCGTTGAACAGGTTGCCGAAGAAGCATCCCTCCTGCTCCGTGAAGAGGGTGTCCTCACGGGACGCCACGGGGATGGCGACGCCCACCGCATCGCGGCCCCGCACCGAGATGGAAACCGACATCCCGAACTTGTTGACGTGCGCGGCAAGGCAGGCGGAGACCACCTGCTGCTCCGCCACGGTGGCGGGGCTGCCATTGGCCCAGGCAGGGGCCAGACCCAGCATGCCCGGCCAGGAGTAGCCGACGCCCGTGACGGGATTGGTCCAGGTGCGCGCCCTACCGGCAGGCAAGGCGCAGGCAACGACATACTTCATCACCATGTCCGAGTATGCCGTTGACTCGTTGGCGTTGAACCACCTGGAGAATGAGCTGGCCAACAGCCCGTTGGTGGACAGCCCGTTGGTGGACAACCCGTTCGTGGACAGCCCGTTGGTGGACAGCCCATTCGTGGACAGCCCATTCGTGGACAGCCCGTTGGTGGTGGTGGCCTCCTGCGAGAGTTCGCCCTGCTCCAAGGGCACCGGCTCTTCCAGCTCGCTTCCGACGCAGCCTCCCGCGCCCAGGAACAACCCGAAGCACATTCCAGCCGCAACCCGACCCAGGAACGACGTCTGTGTTTTCATTCTGACTCCCCCCAATGACATCATCTGACTCAGACTCACGGATGCATGGAATCGGCCCTGGGCGCTCCGCACGACGAGCAGTCGGAGGCGCAGCTGTCGTAGGTCCCGCCCGTACCGCACGACTCGGTGAACTGGCAGGTGCCATCCCCGCATTCATAGATGTCCTGGGGACGCAGGCGGGTGGTGAGGGGCTCGTAGGTGATGCCGTTGACGACACAGCTCGCCCAGAAGCCGTGCGTCTTGTCGCGGGTGCAGACGGTGGCGCACCGGCCCACGTGCTGGAGCGGAGCACAGTCCGTGCTCCCGCCGGCCCCCTGAGCGGAGAGTCCGCAGGCCCGAGCGGTGCTCTCCGCCTTCTTGAGGACGCGGTCATTGCCGGCGAAGACGCCCTCGCCGTTGAACAGGTTGCCGAAGAAGCAGGCCTCCGGCTCCGAGTAGTCCGTGTCCTCGCGGGTCGTCACGGAGAGGATGTCGCCCGTCGAATCGCGGCCCCGGACCGAGATGGACACCGCGACGCCGAACTTGTTGACGTGCGCGGCCAGGCAGGCGGAGAGCCGTTGCTGCTCCGCCACGGTGGCGGGGTTGCCCTGGGCCCAGTCGGTGGCGAGCCCCAGCTGGCCCGGCCAGGAGTGGCTGACGCCCGTGACGGGATTGGTCCAGACGCGCGTCTGGCCGGACGGCAGGGCGCAGGCGACGACATACCGCATCACCATGTCGGAGTATGCGACGGACGCATTGCCGTTGAACCAGGCCGCGAACAACAGCGTGGACAGGCCGTTGGTGGACAGCCCATTCGTGGACAGCCCATTCGTGGACAGCCCGTTGGTGGACAATCCGTTCGTGGAAAGCCCATTCGTGGACAGGCCGTTGCTCATGATGGCCGCCTGGGGGACCTCGCCTCGCTCCAGGGGAGTGGGTTCGTCCAGCTCGCTTGCTGCGCAGCCTCCCGTGCCCAGGAGCAGCCCGAGGCACACGCGCACCAAGACACGACCCGTGCTCAACGTCTGTGTTTTCATTTGAGATCCCCCCGCCAGACCGAACAGAAGCCTAACGAGCACGGCTGCTGTAAACCTCTACCCTCCCGTGAGGGGTTGAACCGACCTGGACCCGTTCCCCCCGCCAAGCCGAGAAACCGGCCAACGCGAACTCTGTGCGCTTTCCAAGGAACTGAGGCCAGGGGGGGGTTCTCCCGGGTTTGGCTCCCCCACTCCCCTGGCGTCGCGTTCTTTCCCTCCGCGTGAGGGGAAACCGCATATTTGTGGGTCTCCTGAACCCCACAGAGGAACGACCATGACGAAGCGCGCGAGCGGACCCTTCGACGTCAAGCTCATCCCCATGGCCCCGGAGGCCGGCGCGGTGGAGGCGGCCCCGGGCCGGATGGGGCTCGACAAGCGCTACCACGGCGACCTGGAGGCCACGAGCCAGGGGCAGATGCTCGCGGTGCGCACACCCGTGGAGGGCTCCGCGGGGTACGTCGCCATGGAGCGCGTCAGCGGGACCCTGCACGGTCGGAGCGGCACCTTCGCGCTCCAGCACTCGGGGACGATGACGCGAGGAGCGCCGCAGCTCTCCGTGACCGTCGTGCCGGACTCCGGGACGGGCGGGCTCACGGGGCTCTCCGGCTCCATGAACATCCTCATCGAAGCAGGCGGCAAGCACACCTACGACTTCCAGTACACGCTGCCTGACGCTCCGTAGGGCCACGCGGAGGCACCCGGGAAGCCCTCCGGGTGCCCCGCCAGAGGGCCCGCGCTACGGTTGCGCGGCGTAGACAGCGAGAACTGGCCCGGGGCCACCGAGAACGGCGTCCCGCGCAGGTCGACCTGGTCCTGGGCCTGGGTGCCATTGTTGGAGCCGGCCCCGGTCAAGAGGAGTGAAACAACAGGGGACGTCCTCGAGGGCTGCTGGGGATTCATGGGTGGAGGACTCCTGGGGTTGCGAGTCCCTCCCACCTCAAGCGGGGTGCCACGACGTCCGGAGCCCCGGGAGGGCACGAACTTCAAGGCCTTGGGTGTCACCCGAAGTCAGCACGGCCGAGCGAACGTGCCAGTTCTGGCACGCGCGCCAGGGGGCCGCTGGAGACAGCCCTGTCAGGGGCTCACGGGCTTGCCGCGCACGCCCCTGCCGCGCCCCGGGCTGGCGGGGGTTCGCGCGTGCATGGCGGAGCCGGTGGCCATGGCCATGATGAACATGCGGCGCAAGGTGAACGGCCCCCCGGCCACCGCCGGGGTGACAGCGCGGGCAGGAGGGCGTGATGACACGGGAGACAAGCACAGCGGAGCTGCGCGAATTCATCAATGGAATCCGGGCCGTCGACAACCACACCCATGTGAACACGGTCGTGCCTGACGACAGGGAGTACGACGCGCTGCCTTTGGAGGCGCTGGGGGATTTTCCGCTCCCCGTGACGCTGCAGCCGGGGAGCCATGGCTGGCTGGCCGCCTATCGCGCGCTCTATGGCTTCCCTCACGAGGAGCTGAGCGAAGCGCATGGGCCCGAGCTGCGGGCCACCCTGCGGCAGGTCGCCCTTCAGCACGGCAGCAGGTTTCCCGAGTGGGTGCTGGACCGCATCGGCACGGAGGTGATGCTCGCGAACCGGGTGGCGATGGGACCGGGCCTTGCCCCTCCGCGCTTCCGCTGGGTGTCCTTCGTGGATGCACTGATGCTGCCACTCTCCACGCGGTTGGAGGCCGCCGTGACACCGGACCGCCTCAAGCTGTACCCGTCGGAGGCAGCCCTCTTACGGCGCTACCTGACGGAACTGGGGGTCGAAGCGCTGCCGGCGACGCTGGAGGATTACCTGGGGACCGTGGTGCGTCCCACGCTGGAGCGCCAGCAGCGGGCTGGCTGCGTCGCGGTGAAGTTCGAGGCGGCCCTGCTGCGCTCGCTGGACTTCGCCGACGTCCCCGCGGGAACCGCCGCCGCCGTGTACGCGCGCCATGTCCGCGGTGGCGAGCCGACCCGTGCCGACTACAAGGCGCTCCAGGACTTCCTGTTCCGGGAGATCGCGCGCGAGGCGGGCCGCCTGGGGATGGTGGTCCACATCCACTCCTTCGAGGGACCGGGCGCGTTCTACGAGACCGCCGGGGCCGACCCGCTCCTCCTGGAGCCGACGTTCAATGACCCGACGCTGCGCGACACTCGCTTCGTCCTCGTGCACGGTGGCGGCGTCCACGCCGCGCATGCGCGCGCCATGCTGTGGAAGCCCCACGTGTACGTGGACACGTCAGCGATGGCCCTGGTCTACACGCCCGAAACACTGGCTGACATCCTGCGGGACTGGTTGCGCCAGTTCCCCGACAAGGTGCTCTTCGGGACCGACGCCGCGACCTTCGGGCCGGACGTCGGCTGGGAGCTGACCGCCTGGCTGGGAACGACCCAGACGCGAACCGCGCTGGCGCTCGCCCTGGGCGGAATGCTCCGCGCCGGAGAGGTGAACCGCACCCGCGCCGAGGAGCTCGCGACGATGGTGATGCGCACCAATGCCGGCAATCTCTACGGGCTGCCCCTCGGCACCGCCCCGCTCCTGCCTGGGCATAATTCTCAAGCAATCCAGCAATAACAATTTAGTTTGAGTTTCCACGTCTCGCACGTTAAGTCATTTATGATTTCACGTTGGGAGGGGACGTGATGTGGAAGCTCAAGCCAGAGCCGTGTGCCCCTCCCAGCGCGAATCCTCCCCACCCAAAGGATGCGTGCGAATGCGGATTCGACTGAACCCTCTCGTGGTTGGACTTGGACTGGCCCTGCTGTCCGTGGCCTGCGGTGACACGGCGCCCCTGGAGCCCGACACGGCCCCGACCGATGCGGTGGCCGTGACGGAGTCGGCGTTGACGTACCGTTACTGTGCCGGCGAGAACGACTGTGACTCGGGCTGTGCGTGCCAGGCGAACCAGTGCGTGCCGGATGGTTTCGGCCCCACGCACCCGGACTGCGGTACGCCGCCCCGGAGGGAGTGCAGCACGGGCGCGGATTGCCGGAGCAGCTGCATCTGTTCGGCCGGGTACTGCGCGCCGGACGGCTTCAGCCCGCCCTCGCCGTACTGCCACCTGCCCCCGCCCGACGCCTACGAGAACAACGACACGGCGTCCCAGTTCACCGCCTACCCGGGCCATCCCCTGACGGGCTTCAACTTCCACGAGCTGGGGGATGTGGATTGGCTCGCCGTGTACTTCGGCGGCGCGATGACGGCGACGTTCGAGACCTACAACGTCCAGAGCGGCGCCAACACGTACCTGGAGGTGTTTACCTATGTCAACGGAGGCCCCGGAGCGCTCGTCGCCGCCAACGATGACGTCTGCTCCGTCTGGTACAACCCGGCCTGTCTGGCCTCCCGCGTCTCGCTCAGCGTCCCCGCGAACTCCGCGTACTTCATCCGGATCCGCAACCTGAACGACACCGCGCACAACGTGTACCAGCAGGGCCCGCCCACCTACGACTTCCGCATCTACTGAAGCCGTCCCTCCGCGCTGCAAGGGGACGTGGGCCCCCGGGAAATCCTCCCGGAGGGCCCCGCCCCGGTGCCTGCAGGAGATGGCCCACTGCGTTGCCCGACGCAGGCACCACGCAACACCTCTCAAAAATTACACCCCGCGCCCGAGCTGAAACCAGCCGTGCCGCATCGCGGTGGCAATCATTGACACGACCCGACAATCCGGGTGCTTTGTCATTTCAACTCCAGTCCGGTATACCCTGACAGGCGCTCGGGCTTGCATTTGCCATTGCAAGCCGCACCTCGGGGGAATCCACCATGGAGTCACGCAGGGCTTCAGCCCAGCTCATGGCCACGGACGTGCACACGCCACCCGGCACGGGGGTGAACAGCGTCCGCCCGCCCGGGCCCATCTACCTGGACCACCACGCGACGACGCCCTGCGATCCCCGGGTCGCCCGGGCCATGCTCCCGTACCTGGAGGAGCAGTTCGGCAATCCGGGAAGCCGCCTGCATGCCTATGGCTGGGAGGCGGAGCGCGCGGTGGACGAGGCGCGGGCCCGCGTCGCGGCCCTGCTGGGCGCCGAGCCCGACGAGGTGGTCTTCACCAGCGGCGCCACGGAGAGCAACAACCTGGCGCTGCTGGGCATCCTGCAGGCGTGCCGTCAGCCCCGCCGGCACGTGGTGACCACCGCCATCGAGCACAAGTCGGTGCTGGAGCCCGCGCGCTGGCTGGAGCGGCAGGGCTGTGAGGTGACGGTCCTGCGCGTCCCTTCCGACGGGCGCGTCCTCGCCGAACACGTGCGGGCCGCGCTCCGGCCGCACACCGTCCTGGTCAGCGTCATGCACGCCAACAACGAGACCGGCGTCATCAACGACGTGGCGGGCATCGGCCAGGTGTGCCGAGAACACGGCGCCCTGTTCCACACGGATGCCGCGCAGACGTTCGGCAAGCTCCCCCTGGACGCGCGCGCCCTCGGCGTGGACCTGCTCTCCCTGTCCGGCCACAAGGTCTACGCCCCCAAGGGGATTGGCGCGCTGTACGTGGGCCCCCGTGCCGCGCACGGACGGCTGGCACCCTTGCTGCTCGGCGGAGGCCAGGAGGGGGGCCTGCGGGCGGGGACGCTCCCCGTGCACCAGCTCGCCGCGCTCGGCCGCGCGTGCGAAATCGCGGGAGCGGAGATGCACGCGGAGGGGGCGCGCCTGCTCCGGCTGCGCACCCGGCTGCTCACGTCCCTGCGCGAACGAATCTCCGGCCTCCACGTCACCGGCAGCCTGGACCACCGGCTGGCCGGCAACCTCCATCTGGGGTTCGAGGACGTGGACGGAGAGGTGCTCATCGAGCGGCTCCAGCACCACGTGGCCTTCTCCACGGGCTCCGCCTGCATGTCCACCAGCCTCCACCCCAGCCACGTGCTGCTCGCCCTGGGCGTGTCCGAGGACCTGGCCAACGCCAGCCTCCGCCTGGGCCTGGGCCGCTTCACCACCGAGGAGCAGGTGGACGCGGCCGCCGAGCACATCGTCCGGGCCGTCGAAGGGGCCCACCTCCCCTCCCCCTGTAT
>NZ_RAWG01000020.1 GCF_003611735.1 Corallococcus sicarius
GACCGGTGGATAGAACGGCTGCCCCCGGCCGCGAGGAAGACCCTCAAGGCCGCCATGGCCACGCCCAGGGCCGCGGACCCCTCCGAGGAGTCGCTCATCCGCTGAAGGCCAGGCCGCCCCGGTCGCCCCCCTCCCCATCAGGCGGTGGAGGGGACGCCGGGCGGGCGTGGGGGGACGGCGTTATACGCTGGGGAAGATGACGCTCCTTCCGGCCCCTCCCGTCGCCGCCCTTCCGCCCGAAGCGGGCGTGGAAGCCCTGGCCTCGCTGCTCCAGGGCCGCCGTGTGGTGGTGCTCACCGGCGCGGGCTGCAGCACCGAGTCCGGCATCCCCGACTACCGCGGCCCGGAGACGCGCCACAAGGTGCGCAACCCCATCCAGCACCGCGAGTTCCTCCACCGCTCCGAGGTGCGCGCGCGCTACTGGTCGCGCAGCCTGCTGGGCTGGCCGCGCTTCACCTCCGCCCGGCCCAACGAGGCCCACTTCGCGCTGGCGGCGCTGGAGAAGGCCGGCGTGGTGCCGGGGCTCATCACCCAGAACGTGGACGGCCTGCACCACGCGGCGGGCAGCGAGCGCGTGCTGGAATTGCACGGCGCGCTGTCGCGGGTGCGCTGCCTGTCCTGCCAGGCCCAGGAGCCCCGCGCGTCGGTGCAGGCGCGGATGCTGGGGCTCAACCCGGACTTCGTGCACACCGCCGTCGAGCTGCGCCCGGATGGCGACGCGGAGCTGCCGCCGGAGGCCATGGCGGACTTCCGCGTGCCCGCGTGCACCCGCTGCGGCGGGACGCTGAAGCCGGACGTGGTGTTCTTCGGTGACAACGTCGCGGCGCCGCTCGTGCAGGACGCGTTCGCGCTGGTGGAGGAGGGGGACGCGCTGCTGGTGGTGGGCTCGTCCCTCACCGTCTACTCCGGCTACCGCTTCGTCACCCGCGCCGCCGAGCGCCACGTGCCCATTGGCATCCTCAACCTGGGGGAGAGCCGGGGTGACAGCCTCGCCGACGTGCGCGTGGAGGCCCGTGCGGGCGACGTGCTGCCCCGGCTCGCGCAGCGACTGACGGGCGGCTGACAGCTCCCCCTCCCACACCCGGCGTGCCGCCGGCTTCCTAAGCGTGGCGCAATGGCCACCTCAGGGCCGGCCCAGGTGTGCCATGATCTCCAACTTCGCGAGGGGTGGCGACGGCCGCTCCCGGGACGGAGACACAGGGCCGATGGACACCGGACGCCCGCTGGGCGGCAGGTACGCGCTGGAGCGCAGGATTGGCGGCGGTGGCATGGGTGCCATCTGGCTGGCCGTCGACCTGCAACTTCAGCGGCACGTGGCCCTCAAGCTCATCGCGTCAGAGGTGGTGGCCCGTACGCCGGAGGCCCACCGCCTCTTCGAACAGGAGGCCCAGGCCGTGGCCCGCCTGCGCCACCCGCATGTGGTGCAGGTGCATGACTCCGGCGTGGACGCGGGCGTCCCGTACATCGTCATGGAGCTGCTGGAGGGCGAGGACCTGGAGACGCGCCTGACGCAGCGTGGGCGCCTGTCCCCGGCCACGGTGGCCGCGCTCGTCACGCCGGTGGCCCGCGCGCTGGCGGCGGCGCACGCGGCGGGGCTCGTGCACCGTGATTTGAAGCCCGCCAACCTCTTCCTCGCTCACGTGGACGGGGAGGAGGTGGTGAAGGTGCTCGACTTCGGGCTCGCGCGCGCGCTCGTGCGCTCCGGCGAACCCGTGAACGCGCAGGCGGAAGGCCTCACCGGCACGCTGCGCTACATGAGCCCGGAGCAGCTGCGCGCGGATCCGGACCTGGACGCGCGAGCGGACCTCTGGTCGTTCGCGGTGGTGCTCTACCGCGCCCTCACCGGCCAGTTCCCCTACGGCCCCGAGTCCGTGGGGGGCCTGCTGCGCGGCGTCTTCCACCCGCCCACGGTGGCCGTCTCTCAGCTGGTGCCGGAGCTGGGCGCCGCAGGTGATGCCTTCTTCCTCCGCGCGCTGCACCCCCGTCCGGAGCAGCGCTTTACCTCCGCGCGCGAGCTTGCCGCCGCCTTCGTCTCGCTGGTGGACGCGGGACGGGCCGCGCAGCCGGCGAAGGTGCTGGTGGTGGACGACGAGCCGGACGTGGAGCTGCTGATGCGCCAGCGCTTCCGCAAGCACGTGCGCGAGGGCGTCTACACCTTCGTCTTCGCGCGCGATGGCGAAGAGGCGCTGGAGGTGCTGCGCCAGCACCCGGACACGCACGCGGTGCTGTGCGACATCAACATGCCGCGCATGGACGGACTCACCTTCCTGTCGCGCGTGGGAGAAGTGGATCCGCTGGTGAAGGTCGTCATCGTCTCCGCGTACGGCGACCTGCCCAACCTGCGCACGGCGATGAACCGGGGCGCGTTCGACTTCCTCGTGAAGCCGGTGGACCTGGACGACCTGGAGTCCACGCTCGCCAAGACGGTGCGCCACGTGGCGGAGCTGCGCCGCGCGGTGCGCTCCACGGAGGAGAACGCGCTTTTGCGCATGTTCGTGCACGGCGGCATCGTGGAGCGCGTGCTGCCCCTGGTGCGCGGCCCCGGCGCGCTCGCGGGCGAGCAGGTGGACGCCACGGTGGCCTTCCTCGACGTGGCGGGCTTCACCGCCGTCACCCGCCAGCACCCGCCGGAGTCCGCGCTGCGCAGGCTCAACGCCAACTTCGAGGTCATCCTCCCGGAGCTGGAGACGCGCGGCGGCGTGGTGGACAAGTTCCTCGGCGACGCGGTGATGGCCGTCTTCCAGGGCGAGGCGCACGTGGCGCGCGCGCTGGACGCCTGCCTCGCGGTGAGGCAGCGGCTCCAGGCGCTCGCGTGGGGCGGGGGGGACACGTCCCCGTACGCGCACGGCGTCTGCATGGGCGTGGACACCGGCCCGGTGGTGTCCGGCAACGTGGGCGCGGCGGGCCGGGGACGCCTGGACCACACGGTGTTGGGCGACGTGGTGAACACCGCGGCGAGGCTCGCCACCGTGGCCACGCGGGACCAGGTGCTGGTGAGCGAGGCGCTGGCCGCGCGGCTCGCGGACGCGTTCGACTGCCGCCCCGCGGGCGAGCGTCACCTGTCCGGGCAGGACGCGCCCCCGCTCGTCGTGCGGGAGGTGGTGGCCCGTCACGCCAGCGCGTCCTCGGTCTCCTCGGAGGACACGTCGCGGCAGGTGACGGCCCCGGTCGCCTTCACGGCCAAGGGACCTTCCTGGTCCACGTCCACCTGAGCGGCGGCACATGCGCCTCATCCTCAACCCAGGGCAGGTGGACGAGCGGGTGGTGATGCTGCCGGAGGGCACCACCACCCTCGGCCGCACCGAGGAGAACGGCATCCGCGTGCCGCACCCCAGCCTGTCCCGGCGCCACGCGCGGCTGGAGCGCCAGGGCGGGCGCGTGGTGCTGGTGGACCTGGACAGCAAGAACGGCACCTTCGTGGGCCCGCACCGCGTGAAGCGCCAGGAGCTGGGCCACGGGCAGACCTTCCGCTGCGGTGAGGTGTCCTTCCAGCTCGTGTCGTCGGACACGCCGCTGCCGGACGGCTGGGGCCCGCTGCGCACCCAGCCCCTGGAGACGCGCTTCTCCGGCGGGCCCATGGAGTCGCTGCTCGACACGCGCTCGCCGGACCGCACCCGCGACAAGCTCCAGGTGCTCCTCAAGGTGGGGCAGATTCTCTCTTCGCCGGGCCCGGTGGACGGCCTGCTGGAGCGCGTCGTCCAGCTCGTCTTCCAAATCTGGGCGGTGGACCGGGCGGCGGTGCTGCTGACGGACCGGGACAGCGGGGAATTGGTGCCGCGCGTGGCCCGGGGCGCGCAGGGCGGGACGCTGCCGGAGCGCTTCTACAGCCAGCACATCGTGGACTACGTGCACTCGCGTGGCGTGGCGGCCCTCTTCACCGACGCGCGCGACGACGCGCGGCTCGTGGGCGCGGACTCCGTCTTCCGCCACTCCATCCGCGCCTCGCTGTGCGTGCCCCTGCGCACGCGCGACTCGGTGCTGGGCGTGCTGTACCTGGACAGCCTCAAGCAGGGCGGCCTCTTCACCGACGAGGACCTGGAGTTCCTCACCGCCTTCGCCAACCAGGCCGCCGTCGCGTTGGATCACGCGCACCTGGCCCGGCGGCTGGAGGAGGAGGCGGTGCTGCGCAATGCCTACCAGCGCTTCTTCCCGCCCGACGTCGTGCGCCAGCTCAAGGCCCTGCGGGGCGTGCCGCTGGAGGTGCGCGAGGCGAACGTCACCATCCTCTTCTCCGACATCACGGGCTTCACCGCCATGTCCTCCCGCCTCCAGCCCCGGCAGGTGGTGGACATGCTCAACGCGTACTTCCCGGTGATGGCGGACATCGTCTTCCGCCACGAAGGCACGCTGGAGAAGTACATCGGCGACGCGCTGATGGCGGTGTGGGGCGCCCCCTTCGCCCGTCCCGACGACGCGGACCGCGCCGTGCGCGCGGCGGTGGAGATGCAGCGCGCGCTCCAGGCGCTCAATGCCCGCTGGCGCGCGGAGGGCGCACCGGAAATCCACGTCCACATCGGCCTCAACTCCGGCCCGGTGGCCGCGGGCAACATCGGCTCGGAGCGCTACCTCCAGTACGCCACCGTGGGGGACGCCACCAACGTGGCCAGCCGCGTGTGCGGCGTCGCGCGCCCGGACGAGGTGCTCCTCACCGACGCCACGCGCGCCCTGCTGACGCCGGAGGCCTTCGCGCTGGAGCCCCTCGTCCCCGTGGCGGTGAAGGGCCGCGAGGAGCCCCTGTCCCTCTTCCGCGCGCGGTGGGAGCCGCCGGACGCCCACTGACGGGGCAGGGGACTACTCCGCGTCCTGCCCCAGCCGCTCCGGCTGGAGGAGGATGATCTGCCCGCCCTCGAAGCTCAGCATCCCCTCGCGCACGTAGTAGCGCAGCCACTTGTTCACGCTCTCGCGGGTGACGCCGCAGAGGTTGGCCAGCTCCGACTGGGTGAGCTTCGGGCTGATGACCAGCCCCTCGGGGCTCGGGCGCCCCTGCGACTTCGCCAGCTCCAGCAGCACCCGCACCAGCCGCGAGCGCGCGTCCAGGAAGGCCGAGTCGTAGACATGCTGCGTGGTGCGCCGCACCAGCCGGCTCAGGTTCGCCAGGAGCGCCAGGCTCACCTGCGGCCGCGTCTCCAGGTAGCGGCGGAAGTCGTCGCGCTGGAGCGTGAGCAGGTGCGCCTCCTCGCGCGCCAGCGCGTCCGTGGAGCGCGACTCGCCGTCCAGCAGCGACAGCTCCCCGAAGGCGTCCCCCCGGTCCAACAGCGCCAGGGTGATCTCCCGCCCCTCGCTGGAGCTCAGCCGGATGGCCACCTGGCCCCGCCGGATGATGAAGAGCGCCGTCCCCACATCCCCCCGGTGGAAGATGACCTCCCCCCGGGCGAAGCGGCGGGGCTGGAGCATCGACGACATGGTCTCCAGGTCCTCCCGGCCGAGGCTTTCGAACATCGGGATTTCGGCCAGCAGCTGCGCGTAGGACATGGGGGGGTCACCATTGTGCCTGGATTCCCTGGATACAGGTAGGGAAGGCTCCCATCCAGAACGGGCGGACAAGTCCGGTGGGTGTGAACGCCTTCACACCTGGCTTGTGGGCCGCTTCACAGCCGGGAAAGGGGGGGCCCGGTACTGTCTCTTCATCGCAGCACGGGAAGCAGGGGGGCCCGCTCGAGCGACACGGTGAGTCAGGGAGTCGGGGGACTTTCTAGCCCACCAGGGGACGCACGAGAAGCAGGGGGAGTCAGCAGGGGTCGGCACATAGAAGGGGGAAGCGCCGAGTTTCTGAGGGGGAACTCGGCGCGAACACGAGTGCCGGCTCTTGCTGGAGCCAGAAGCAACGAACCCGGGCCAGGAGGCCCGTCGCTCCGGGGGGAGTGACGGCCTTCTTGTCCGGGTTGTTTTATTTCGCGAGCGCGACGGCCGGCGCCAACGTCAGCGTCGCCTTGCGGTGCTGCTCCACCGCGTCCCGCGTGAAGAGCATCGGGTGGAACTTCACCTCGCGGCTCAAGTCCAGCAGGTCGTCACGGTGCGGGTGGAACAGGTGTTCCGTCTGCCCCGGCGCGTGCACGGACACGGAGCGGGACACGTCCGCCAGGTCGACAATCATCCGCAGCGCGGTGCCGTGGACGACGTTGAACGGGTGGCTCCACAGGAACGAAGCGCCGTCCACGGAGTAGTTGTCACCCCGGGCCGGCACCGTGCGCGTGTTGAAGGCGCGGCGCACCGGGCCGGGGCTCGCGGGCCCGCCCAGCGGCTGGTGCACGTACGTCAGCGTGTGCACCTTGCCCCACGCCCAGCCCTCGGGCGCCGGGCCATACGTCTTCGTAAGCCACGCGGTGGCGTCCGCCAGCGCCGCGCGGAGGATGTCGTCGCGCGTCTCCTTCGCGGGCGTCTTCGGGTCGTCCCACCAGGGACTCTCCGGCTGGGACATCAGGCCGATGACGAAGGGCATGTGGAGGCTGCCGTGCCGCTCGTACTGGCCCAGCAGGTAGCGCTGCACCAGCTCCGGCCCCAGCTTGTGCTGGAGCAGCTTGCGCAGCACCTCGATGTACCAGGCCTGGAACACCGTGGCGCCCACGCGGTCCGGCTCGAAGCGCAGGTCCCACGCCTGGAGCGCGGCCACCGCCTGCTGCTGCTGCGCGTCGCCCGTGGCCACCGACAGGAAGTAGGGACGCAGCACCTCCGCGGGCAGCGAGTACGTCTCCGCCTGGATGCGCCGCATGTCCTCCACGGTGTGCTTCGTGCCCGCCTCAATCAGGTCGGTGATGCGCTTGGCCCGATAGCCGGGGAACCAGTTGTGCGCGATGAGGTACGGGTAGTCATCGCTGGTGATTTTGTTGTTCGCGGTGGCGGCGTAGCCCGCGGGCGGGTTGAAGGAGGCGGGCAGCTCCTCGAAGGGGATGAAGGACGTCCACTCGGATTCGCCCGTCCAGCCCGGCATGGGGACCAGGCCCTGGTGGCCCTGCCGGATGGGAATCTTCCCCGACGACTGGTAGCCGATGTTGCCGGCCGTGTCCGCGTACACGAAGTTCTGGCCCGGGCTCTCCCACAGCTTCATCGCGCCGCGGAAGGACTCCCAGTCCGTCGCCAGGTTGAGGCGCAGCACGGAGTTGATGAGCGGCTGGCATTCGCCGTGCGCCCAGCGCAGCGACATGGGCTCCGCGTCCTTCAGCTCGTCGCCCAGCACCGCGTTCATCAGCGGGCCGTGGCGCGTGCTCTTCACCTCCAGCACCACGGGCTTGCCGCCCTTGACGGGGATCTCCTCGCGGCGCACGTCCAGGTCGTGCCACGTGCCCTGGAAGAGGTACTTCTTCGGCGCCTTCGGGTCGTCCAGCTTCTCGATGTAGAAGTCCTGGGTGTCCGGCCCCAGGTTGGACATGCCCCAGGCAATCTTCCCGTTGTGCCCGATGATGAGCAGCGGCACGCCGGGCAGGGAGAAGCCCACGTGGTTGAAGCGGCCGCCGTGCAGGCCGTTCTCGTACCAGGTGGACGGCAGCCCCAGGCCGATGTGCACGTCGTTGGCGAGCAGCGGCCTGCCGCTCTGGGTGCGCTGGCCGTGCACCACCCAGTTGTTGCTGCCGGAGACGATGTTCGGGTCGCCCAGCACCGCGTCCATGCTGTCCAGGCCGGACAGGTTCTTCACGTTCTTCAGGCCGGGCAGGCGCGCTTCCTTCGGGACGATGAGCGGCGTCTGGGGCGCGTTCTGCGGCAGCAGCGCGTTGGCCACCTCCTCGCCGGCGGTCTCCACCAGCCGGGCGCGCAGCAGCTCCAGCCGGTAGTTGCCGCCCAGCATCAGCGCCAGCAGGTTGCCGCGCACGAGCGTGTCCATGGGCGTCCAGGGCGCGGGCTTCACGTCCATGACGGTGAACTCGTACGGCAGCGGCTCCGCGGCGATGCGCGCGTTGATGCCCGCGCTGTAGGCCTCCAGGATGGCGCGGGCCTCCGGGTCCACCTGCTGCCAGGTCTTCTCCGCCATGTGGCGCAGGCCCAGCGTCAGCAGCATCTGGTCCACCGGCACCACGACGGGCCCCAGCACGCTCGCGAGCCGGCCGTCCACCAGCCGGCGGCCCATCTCCAGCTGCCACATCCGGTCCTGCCCGTGCACGTAGCCCTGGGCGAAGAACAGGTCGTGATCGTCCTGCGCGTAGAGGTGCGGCACGCCCCACGTGTCGCGCACCACCTCCACCTGGCCGTGCAGTCCGGGCAGCGTGAGGGTGCCGTCGGCGCGAGGCCACCGGCGACGGGCGAGCCACGGGCCCAGGCCGGGCGTGGCCACGGCCATGGCGGACGGCAGCATGCGCAACATGCGCAGGACCTGGGAGAAGGCACTCATGAGGCGGAGGCTCCAGCAGTGGGGGCGTTCGGGACGGTGTTGCCAGTGGCATCCACCGCGTTCGTGGGCACGTCCGGCAGGGCGTCCGGCAGCTCGCGGTCCAGGTTGCGCAGGCGCGGGTTCATCCACGCGACCGCCACGTTGGCGAGCGTCAGCAGGCCCAGGACGATGAAGATGACCGCGATGCCGCGGCCCGGGCCCACGCCCAGCAGCAGCCCCATGCTGCCGGCGAGCGCGCCGCCCGGCGCCATGGCCGGCTCGAAGAGGCCGTCCGCGAGCGGGCCCGCCATCAGCGCCACCACGGGCGGCACGCTCAGGAGCGCCATGCGCTTCACCGCGGAGGCGCGGCCCTGGAGGTCCGCCGGAATCTTGCGCTGCCAGATGGACTGGCTGGCGGCCAGCATGGGCGGCATGGTGAACAGGTAGAGCGCGGCGGCGGTGGCCACCAGCGGGACGCTGGGCACGGGCGCGGCCATGAAGAGCACCAGGCCCGACAGCACCTGGAAGCCGAGGATGCCGTGGAGCTGGTTCTTGGGCCCGCCCCACACGCCCATGAAGACGGCGCCCACGAGCGCGCCCGCGCCCGCCACCGACGCGATGATGCCCAGCGTGGAGATGTCCGTGAAGGCCAGCACCAGCGGGGTGATGAGCAGCATCACCAGGTCCATGCACAGCGTGGCGACCACGGTGAAGGCGAGCAGGCTCAGCAGGCCCGGCCGCGTGCGGATGAAGGTCCATCCCTGTCTGACTTCATCCTTCAGCGACCCCTTGCCCTGCTGGCCCTCGGCGGAGACGGTGGGGCGGGGGAAGCGGACCATCAAGAGCGTGATGACGGCGAAGCTGAAGCTGAAGACGTCCACCGTCAGCACGCCGATGAGGCCCACCGACTCGATGAGCGCGCCCGCGACGATGGGGGAGAGGATCTGGCTGGCGCCGCTGGCCACCTCCGCCATCGCGTTGGCGCGGCCCAGGTGCTGCTTGGGCACCAGCAGCGACACCGTGGCGAAGAAGGCCGGCCAGCGGAAGGCGCCGAAGCACGAGCCGATGGAGACGGGCAGGTAGAAGTGCCAGGGCTCGAGCTCGAACATGCCCCGGTTGCTCGCGAGCACCATGCCGAAGATGAGCAGGGTGCTGAAGCCGTTGCCCAGGTCCGCGAGCAGCATGGCGCGGCGGCGGTCCCACCGGTCCACCAGCGCGCCCGCGAGCGGCGACAGCACCAGCATGGGCGCGACGGCGAAGAAGGACAGCAGCGCGAACTGGGTGGTGGAGCGCGTGTCGAGGAAGATCTTCGCGCCCACGCCAAAGGCGGTGAGCCCGGAGCCGATGAGCGAGATGAGCTGACCGAACCAGGTGAGCCAGAAGACCCGCATGGGCTGGGTGATGGTCAGGCGTTGAGTGAGGCTCATTCCACGTCTCTTTTCTCCTGGGGGCAGGAGAGTCAGGGGCCCGCGCAGGGTACTACGGGAGGGCGCGCGGGCCCGGGCATTCCAATGGCGGACTTCAGCCCTGCTCCAGCTCCGAGAGCATGGCTTCCAGGGCTTCCGGATCAAGCTGGCTGGCGCTCGCTTCGAGGATGGCCACCGTCATCACCTCCACGGTGGGGGACTCGAAGAGGGCGCGCATGGACAGCTCCACCTGGAAGGCCTCCCGGATGCGCGACAACAGCTGCACGCCCAGGAGCGAGTGGCCTCCCAGTTCGAAGAAGTTGTCGGTGATGCCGACGGTCTCCAGGCCCAGCAGCTCCTGCCAGAGGCCCGCGACGCGCTGCTCCGTCTCGTCGCGCGGGGCGACGAAGGCGTTGGCCAGCGGCGGGCGGGGATGCTTGCCGCCGGACTTCGCGCCAGCGCCCGGGGCCGCCACGCCGTCGCGCGCCACCTGGAGCCGCGCGGCCAGCGAGCCGAGCGTCGCGAGATAGCGCCCACCGGTGGGCTGCGAAATCAGCGCGCGCAGGAGGCGGAAGCCCTCCGCGGGGGAGATGACGGCGTCAGGACGGAAGCCCTCGCCCACGCCCCACACGTCCCAGTCCACGGCGTACCACCGGGTGCCGCTGGTGCGGGCCTGTCGCGCGACCACCGCGTCCATGCCGGCGTGGGCCGCCGCCACCGCGCTGACCGCCATGCCGCCCAGCACGACGGTGAGCGACGACTGCACCACGACGAAGTCCGGGCGCCGCGACGCCAGTGCGTCCGCGAGCTGCGACAGCCCTCCCAGCCGGCCCGACAGCAGGGGCGCGGCGGCCTCCGGCGTGGACTCGGCCACGGTGATGCGCGTGGCCATGCCACCGTCACCCGCCGCGTAGAAGACGCCGTCGATGCGGCCGAACTTCGACTCCGCGAGCTGGAGCGCCTTGTCGAGCTGCCCCGCCACGCCCGCGTCCGCGCGCAGCGCCAGCACCTGCGCGCCCGCCTGCTCCAGCGCGCGCACGCGCTCGATGACCCGGGACGTGGCGTCCTGGGCGTCATGACCCGCGCGCCACGCGTCCCACTCACCCGGAGCGGGCAACGCACGGCGCGACAGCAGCACGAGCTTCGGCTTCACCGCCTGGGTGAGCTGCTCCGCGAGCGCGAAGCCCACGCGGCCCAGGCCTCCGACGATGACGTAGACCCCGCCGTCCTTCAGCCCTGCCGACGGCTCGGTCGCGGGCACTGCCACGGGTTCGAACGACTCCACGTGGCGGTACGGGCCGCGCAGCGCGACCCCCGGCTCACGGCCGGAGGACAGCTCCGTCACCAGCCGCTCCAGCCACGGACCGGAGGCGGACGCGTCCGCCGCGGGCCAGGTGACGTCGACGGTGCGCACCGTCAGGCCGGGGTACTCCTGCGGCAGCACGCGGCTGGCGCCCACGCCAGCGGCCTGCCAGGGCACCAGGGGCTCCTCGCCCGTGACGTCCTGCGCGCCCGTCGTCACCACGTCCAGCGTCACCGGCGTCTTCGCGGCGCCCGGGCCCAGCGCCTTCGCCAGCGCGAGCAGGCCGTGGAAGGACGTCACGAGGCCCGCGTCCAGGGCGCGGTGTTCCTTCACGAGTGGCCACAGGTATGCGACGTGGCCCGGCGTCCAGTCCTCGCCGCGCAGGCGCTCCAGGTGTTCGCTCACGGCGTCGGGCTGGGACGGATCCACGGCGAAGCGCCGCGTCACCGGATCCGACGTGCCCGTTCCCGTTCCGGCGACGAGCGACACCACGTCCGCGCCCGCGAGCCGCAGGCGCTCCGACACGCGCGCGGCCACCGGCGCGTCCGACTCCAGCACCAGCCAGCGCTGGCCCGTGAGCGACGGGACCTGGGACGACGCCTGCGTGCGCGGCCAGGTGGGCACGGACAGCTCCACGCCCTGGGCCGTCGTGCTCAACGCGGGTGCGGAGGCGCGGGGCAGCGCGGGCGGCGGCCCCTTGAGCAGATCATAGCGCTCGCGCTGGAAGGGGTAGGCGGGCAGGGGGATGCGGCGGCGGGCCTCGCCCTTGTAGACGCGGGAGAGGTTCGTCTTCGCGCCCGCGAGCCACAGCCGCGCGGCGGCGTCCGTGGCGTGCGCGAGCGCGTCCTGCTGGGCGTCGCGCGGCGCCGGCAGCGACGTGAGGATCGCCGGGAAGGTGCCCTCCGGGGCGTTCCTGCGCACCAGCGTCGCCAGCGCGTTGCCTGGGCCGACCTCCAGGAAGACGTGCTCGGGGTCCGCGAGCAGCTGCGTCGCGGAGTCCTGGAAGCGCACGGCGTCCCGCAGGTGGCGGGCCCAGTACGCGGGGCTGACCGCGTCCTCGGCGGTGACGTGCGTGCCGGTGACGTTGGACAGGTAGAGGTCCTTCGGCTCCTTGCGAGCCACCTTCGCCACCGCCTGCCGGAACTCCTCCACGATGGGGTCCATCATCGTGGAGTGGAAGGCGTGCGACGTGTGCAGCCGCGACACCTCCACGCCCTGCGCAGCGAGCTTCGCCTGGAGCGCGTCCACCGCGTCCGTGGGACCGGCGACGACGGTGAAGCCCGGCGCGTTGATGGCGGCCACGGACATGCGAGCGTCCATCAGCGGCCTCACGGCCTCGGGCGTCATCCGCACCGACAGCATCGCGCCCGGAGGCAGCGACTGCATCAGCTTGCCGCGCGTGGCGACGAGCGCCAGCGCATCGTCCAGTGAGAACACGCCCGCGAGGCACGCGGCCACGTACTCGCCGATGCTGTGGCCCACCATCGCCTGCGGCGTCACGCCCCACGACGCCCACAGCTTCGCCAGCGCGTACTCGATGACGAACAGCGCGGGCTGCGTCAGGGACGTCTTGCGCAGCTGCTCGGTGGCCTGCTCGCGCGCGTCCGCGGACGGGTAGAGCACGGTGCGCAGATCCAACCCCAGGTGCGGCTGGAGCTTCTGCGCGCAGGCGTCCACCTCCGCGCGGAAGGCGGGCTCCTGCTCGTAGAGGCCCCGGCCCATGTCCACGTACTGCGACCCCTGGCCGGAGAAGAGGAACACCACCGGCCGGCGCGTGTTGGTGCCCGAGCCTCCGAGCAACCGGCGCGCGTCCCGCAGCGCGGTCCGGGCGTCCGCGGTGTCGCGGCACACCACGGCCCGGCGGTGCTCGTGCGCGTGGCGGCCCACCTGGAGCGTGTAGGCCACGTCCGCCAACGGCAGCGTGGGGTTCGCGTCCAGGTACGAGGCCAGCCGCGTCGTCGCCTCTTCGAGCGCGGCGGGCGTGCGGCCGGACAGCGGCAGCACATGCCACGCACGACGTGACGGCGCGGGGGCCGGCGCCTGGGGGGCCTCCTCCAGCACGACGTGCGCGTTGGTGCCGCCAATGCCAAAGGCGCTCACGCCCGCGCGGCGCGGCCCGTCCGGGGACTTCCACGGCCGGGGCTCCGAGGGCACGAAGAAGGGACCCCCGTCGAAGTCGATGACGGGGTTCGCCTCGCGGAAATGCGGGCTTGCCGGGAGCTCGCCGTGCTTCAGCGCGAGCACCGTCTTCACGACGCCCGCGACGCCGGCCGCCGCGTCCAGGTGGCCGATGGCCGCCTTGAGCGAGCCCAGCGCCACGCGCTTCGCGCCCGTCTCCTTGCCGCCGAAGGCCTGGTTCAGCGCGGCCACTTCAATCGGGTCGCCCAGCGGGGTGCCCGTCGCGTGGGCCTCCACGTACTGGATGTCTCCGGGCGTGACTCCGGCGATGGCGAGCGCCTCCGCGATGACGGCGGCCTGGCCCTCCACGCTGGGGGCGGTGAAGCCCACCTTGCCCGCGCCGTCGTTGTTCACCGCCGTGCCCAGGAGCACGCCGTGGATGGTGTCGCCGTCCTTCAGCGCATCCGACAGCCGCTTGAGCACCACCACCGCCGCGCCCGCGCCGCGCACGGTGCCGTGGGCCTTCGCGTCGAACGCGCGGCAGTAGCCGTCCGGCGAGAAGATCATCCCCTCCTGGTAGAGGTAGCCCGCCGTCTGCGGGAAGGACACGGAGCTGCCGCCCGCGAGCGCCATGTCGCTCTCGCCCGACAGCAGGCTCTGGCACGCCAGGTGGAGCGCCACGAGCGAGCTGGAGCACGCCGTCTGCACCGTCGCCGAGGGGCCCCGGAGGCCCAGCCGGTGGGACACGCGCGTCGCCACGTAGTCCTTGTCGTTGGCCAGCATCAGGCCGAACGAGCCCGTCGCATCCATCAGGTCCGGCTGCCGCATCAGCGCGCGCAGCAGGTACGAACTCAGGCTCACGCTGGCGTAGACGGCCACCGCGCCCTTGAAGCGGCCGGGGTCATAGCCGGCGTTGTCGAGCGACTCCCACGCGCACTCCATGAAGATGCGCTGCTGGGGGTCCATCAGCTCCGCCTCGCGCGGGCTGTAGCCGAAGAGGCCCGCGTCGAAGTCCGTCGCGCCGTCCAGCACGTAGCTGGAGCGCACCCACTGGGGGTGCGCACGCAGGGCGGGGGGCACGCCCGCCTCGTCCAGCTCCGCGTCCGTGGGCACGCGGCGCGCGTCGCCTCCGCGCCTCAGCATCTCCCAGAACCCCTCCAGGTCCCGGGCCCCCGGAAAGCGGCCGGACAGGCCGACGATTGCGATGCGCTCTTCGCCACCACCCACTGCGTCACTCATCTGCATCTCCGTCCGTCGTCTCCACCCGGCCGCGCGAACCCGCCGCGCGGCGGTTCACCGTGCGTCGTGCCTCGGCCCGGGAACGGCCCGACTGCGCCGCGTCCTCCGAGGGCTGCTCCTCCCGACGCGACAGCCGCGTCGCCAGCGCCCGCACGGTGGGGTACTGGAAGAGGTCCGTGAGCGCCAGCTGCACGCCCAGCTCCGCGGTCAGCCGCCGGTGGAGCTGGAGGGCGAGCAGCGAGTTGCCACCCAATTCGAAGAAGGGGTCGTCCAGGCCCACCCGCTCCACGTGCAGCAGGTCCTTCCACGCCTGGGCGATCTGCTGCTCGATGGCCGTCCCCGGCGCCACGAAGGGCCGGGACGGATCCGCGCCGCCTGACTCCGGCGCCGGCAGCGCCTTCCGGTCCGCCTTGCCGTTGGGGCTGAGCGGCATGCGCTCCAGCACCACCACGTTGGACGGCACCATGTACTCGGGCAGCCGCTCCAGCAGGAAGGCGCGCAGCACGCCCGCCTCCGGCACGGACTCCCTGCCGGTGACGTACGCCACCAGTCGCTTCTGGCCCGGCCGGTCCTCGCGCGCGAGCACCACCGCCTGCCGCACCGACGGGTGCTTCTCCAGCGAGGCCTCGATTTCGCCCAGCTCGATGCGCAGGCCGCGGATCTTCACCTGGAAGTCCGCGCGGCCCAGGTACTCGATTTCACCGTCCGGCAGCCACCGCGCCACGTCGCCCGTGCGGTACAGGCGCGCGCCCGACGTCGCTGCATAAGGGTCGGGGATGAAGCGCTCGGCGGTGAGCGAGGGCCGCGCCAGGTAGCCGCGCCCCACCTGCACGCCGCCGATGTACAGCTCGCCCGCCGCGCCCTGCGGCACCGGCTGCAGCTCCGCGTCCAGGATGCGGATCTGCGTGTTGTCCACCGGCCGCCCGATGGGCACCGAGCGGCGTCCGTCATTCGGCTGGCACGCGTGGAACGTCACGTCCACCGCGGCCTCGGTGGGGCCGTACAGGTTGTGCAGCCCGGCGCCCGGCAGCTTGCGCAGGCACAGCTCCTTCAGCTCCAGGGGCAGCGCCTCACCGCTGCACACCACGCGCTGGAGCGACGTGCAGCGCTCCACGCCCGGCTCGTCCAGGAACGCCTGGAGCATGGAGGGCACGAAGTGCAGCGTCGTCACGGCCGCGGAGTTGATCAGCCCAGCAAGGTACGCCGGGTCCTGGTGCCCGCCCGGCTTCGCGACCACCAGCTTCGCGCCCGTCATCAGCGGCCAGAAGAACTCCCACACCGACACGTCGAAGCTGAACGGCGTCTTCTGGAGCACCACGTCGTCGGGCGTGAGCTTGTACGCGGACTGCATCCACAGCAGGCGGTTGACCACCGGGCCGTGCGCGTTCATCGCGCCCTTGGGACGACCGGTGCTGCCGGACGTGAAGATGATGTACGCCAGCGCATCCGGCGTCGCGAGCGGCGCGGGCGCGGTGGTGGGCTCGCGGGCGATCTCCTCCCAGCCCGTGTCCAGCGACACCACCCGCGTGCCCGGGGACGGCGGCAGGCGCGACAACAGCCGCTCCTGCACCAGCAGCACGGGAGGACGCGCGTCCTCCAACATCCAGCCCAGGCGCTCCTGCGGATAGCCCGGGTCCAGGGGCACGTAGGCGCCGCCGGCCTTGAGCGTGCCCAGCAGGCCCACCACCATCTCCAGCGAGCGCTCCACGCAGAGGCCCACCCGGACCTCCGGCCCCACGCCGTGCTTTCGCAGCGCGTGCGCCAGCTGGTTCGCGCGAGCGTCCAGCTCCCGGTAGGTCAGGCGCGTGCCCTCGAACTCCAGGGCCACTGCGTCCGGCGTGCGCGCCACCTGCGCTTCCATGAGCGACGTCAGCGTGGCCTCCGCCGGGTGGGTGACGCCAGTGTCATTCCACGCCTTCAGCACGCGGTGGCGCTCGCCCTCGGGCAGGAGCGGCAGGCGGGAGATGGACAGGTCCGGCTGCGCGACGATGCCTTCCAGCAGCGTCTGGTAGTGCCCGAGCAGCCGCTCCGCGGTGGCCGCTTCGAAGAGGTCGGTGCTGTACTCGGCGATGACGCGCAGGCCCTGCGGCAGGTCCACCAGCAGCAGGGACAGGTCATACTTCGTCGTGCCGGTGTCCACCGGCTTCGCCTCCATCACCACGCCCGGGGCCTCCAGGGCCGGCATGGGCGCGTTCTGCAGGACGAACATCACCTGGAAGATGGGCGTGTGGCTGAGGTGGCGCTCCGGCTTGAGCGCGTCCACCAGCCGCTCGAAGGGGATGTCCTGGTGCGCGTACGCGTCCAGCGTGGACTCGTGTACGCGGCCCATCAGCTCGCGGAAGGACGGCCGGCCGGACAGGTCCGAGCGCAGCGCCAGCATGTTCACGAACAGGCCGATGAGCCCTTCCACCTCCGCGCGCGGACGGCCCGCGATGGGCGTGCCCACCACCACGTCCTCCTGGCCGGTGTAGCGCGACAGGAGCACGTTGAAGGCGGACAGCAGGGTGACGAAGAGCGTGCGCCCCTCGCGCTGGCCCAGCGCCTTGAGCGCCTGGGTGAGGGCAGGGGACAGGTGCATCACCTGGCGCGCGCCCCTGGAGCTCATCAGCGCCGGCCGCGGCTTGTCCGCGGGCAGCTCCAGCAGCGCGTGCGGGTTGAGCCGGCCCTTCCAGTACGCAAGCTGGCGCTCCAGCTCCGCGCCCTGGAGCCAGTCGCGCTGCCACGCCGCCCAGTCCGCGTACTGCAACGGCAGCGGGTTCAGCGGCGGGGGTTGGCCTTCCATGCACGCCCGGTACGACATGGCCAGCTCGTGCACCAGCACGCCCATGGACCAGCCGTCGGAGACGATGTGGTGTGAATCCACCAGCAACACCTGCTCACCGCCGCCCAGGAGCATCAGCACCGTGCGCAGCAGCGGGCCCTGCTCCAGCTGGAAGGGCTGCTGCGCGAGCGAGACGACGCGCCGCTGGGCCTCCGCCTCGCGCTCGGACTCCGGCAGCTCCTGGAGGTCCATCACCTCCAGCGACACTTCTCCGGTGGGCGCGATGATCTGCATCGCGCGGCCTTCGCGCTCCTGGAAGGTGGTGCGCAGCGTGTCGTGCCGCTCCACCAGCACGGCGAGGGCGCGGCGCAGCGCCTCCACGTCCACGGTGCCGGACAGGCGCACCGCGGTGGGCATGTGGAACGCCGCGCTGCCGGGGCTCCACTTGTCCAGGAACCACATCCGCTCCTGCGCGAAGGACAGGGGCGCCTGCTTCGCGGCGGGGCGCGTCTTGTCCTTCAGCAGCTGCGCCAGCCGGGCTCGCTTCTCTTCGGGCGTCAACGACATGTCAGGCTGCTTCCTCGTCACTGCTGCCGCCACCGCCACCCTCGCCGCCCGCGTCTTCCATCACCGCGAGCAGCTCCGCCACCTGCTCGTCCGAAAGCTGGTCCATGTTCTCCAGCAGCTTCTCCGCCTCCGCGGGCGTGAGCTTCTGCTTCGGCGCGGGGGCCGTCAGCGTCGCGCCAGCCGGCGCCGCGGCGGGCGTCGCGCCCTCCACGGAGTAGCCCAGGCGCTCAATCACCGCGTGGGTGGACGCGTCGAAGGCGCGCGGCCACTTGATGCGCTTCCACGACTCGCCCAGCTTCTTCTCGATGCCCTGGTGCTGGAGGATGTTGGGGTCGCCCAGGCCCCCCATCATCCGCTCCTTCTTGCCGTCGTACGGCTGCACCATGCGCTCGTCGAAGGGCAGGCCCAGGAAGTCGCACACGCCCGTCATCACCTTCGTGGGGTCCGCGACCAGGTCCTCGTACGCCACCCAGTGGCAGCGCTCCCGGCCGATGCCGTCGAAGAAGTTGAGCAGGTTGCGGTTGGACAGCGCCCACACCGTCTCCGCCACCACGTAGGGGTCCACGTCCGCGTCGCCGAAGAGGCCGGCGGCGAAGAGGCGGTCAAACCGCATCCGGAGGATGGACTCCATCACCGGGAGCGGGTGCCGGTAGAGGTAGATGTACTTGTTGCCGTCGAACATCTGCTCCGCGCGCTGGAGCGTCTCCACGTCCATGGCGTACGTGGGCGTCTTGTCCACGAGCAGCCGGGGCGCGGACCTCTCCTGCAGGCGGCGGTAGACCTCCTGCGCGGAGACGTCATCCGCGACCAGCCGGTCCACCAGTCCCGCGCCGGCGGCCGAGTCCAGCTTCTCCAGCTCCATGAAGGCCCACTGCAGACCGCCCGTGGTCCACTCCATCTCGCTGCCGAAGCCGATGTTCTCGCGCCACTCGCGCATGCTCTCGAAGAACAGCAGGTTCACTTCCGGCGGGCAGAACAGCCGGGGGTGCCCCGCGAGCATCACGCGGAACAGCGTGGAGCCCGCGCGGGGGCTGGAGTGCACGAACACCATCGGCGGGTTCTTCTTCGCCGTGTCGGTGCGCGCCTTGCCGGTGCCCTGGGTGCGGTACGGCTTGAGCGGGTAGGCCGACAGCGGCTTGCCTTCCGCGAAGCGCTGCGGATCCGACAGCCGGTCCATCTCCACCAGCAGGTACTTCGACAGCTCCGGGATGGACGGGTGCGCCTGCACCTCGTGCGGGTAGAGCTGGAACTTGAAGTCCTGCCGCAGGTCGTACTCCAGCTCCGCGCCCAGGGCGTGCAAGTCATAGCCCTTGAGGCTGCCGTCCGCGGGGAGCTGCTCCTGCGGGATGCGCAGCCCTTCCGAGATGTGGTGGCGCAGGTACTCCGTCAGCAGGGCGGGGCGCTCCGTGGGGAACGCGGTGCGCAGGCGCTCCGCGATGGGCTTCTCCGTCGCGGTGGAGCGCTTGCCCAGCTCCTGCTCCACGCGCCCGGCGACGCCCGCCACGGTGGGCGTCTCGAAGAGGCCGCGCAGCGACAGGTCCACCTTGAGCACCGCGTGGATGTGATTGCGCAGCTGCGTGGCCAGCAGCGAGTGGCCGCCCAGCTCGAAGAAGTTGTCGTGGATGCCGATGCCGTCGATGCCCAGCACCTGCTCCCAGATGCCCGCCACGGTCTTCTCCAGCTCCGTGCGAGGCGCCAGGTAGGGCGTGAGGATGGACGGCCGCGCGTGCTTGCCGCGCGAGGCGTCCTTCTTCCCCTTCGCGTCCGCCTTCGTGGGCCGAGGCCCCTGACGGCGGCGCGCGGTGAGGTCGCCGGTGGAGACCGCGAGCCGGCCGCCCTCGCCGTGCGCGAGCGCGCGGTGCAGCGCCTCCAGGCCCTCCGCGGGCTGGATGGCGAAGCGGGCCAGCGCGGGGCTGAGCTCCTCCATGGCGCGCTCATCCGCGAACTGCCACGCGTCCCAGTCCACGCTGAGCCACGGGTAGGCGGACGTCTCGCTGAGCACTTCCGCGAAGGAGTCCATGAAGGCGCTGGCGGACGCCTGCGCGACCTGCCCCAGCCCGCCCAGCACCGACGACAGCGACGAGACGAGGAGGCAGAAGGCGGGGCCTTGCGCGGGCAGCACCTGCTGCAGCACGCGCACGCCGTCCACCTGCGGGCGGAAGTGCCAGTCCACCTTGTCCGGCCCCGTCTCCGCGATGGTGCCCAGGGTGGCGCCCTGCATGCCGCCCGCCGCGTGGATGACGCCGTCGATGCGGCCGAAGCGCGCCGTCGTCGCCTCCACCACGCCGCGCATGGACTCCAGCTCGGTGAGGGCCGCGGGCAGCACCAGCATCTCCACGCCCGTGCGCTCCAGGGCGAGCGCGCGCTGGATGCGGCGGCTCACCGCGTCCTCCACGCCGTGCTTCTCCACCCACGCGGACCACTGGCCCCGGCTGGGGAAGTCCGTCGTCTCCACCAGCGTCAGCTTCGCGCGGTGCACCGTCGCCAGCTCGGACGCCAGCGCATGGCCGATGCCGGTGAGGCCGTCGGTGATGAGGTACACGCCGCCGTCGCGCAGCACGTCCGCGCCGGCCTCCAGGCGCAGGGGCTCGAAGGTCTGCACCCAGCGCTGACGGCCGCGCAGGGCCACCACCGCCTCGCGCACCTCCGCGCGCAGCTCCGCCGCGAGCCGGTCCGCCACCGCGCCCGCGTCGCCGGGCACCACGTCCACGAAGCGGCAGGAAAGATGCGGGTACTCCTGCGGCAGCACGCGCGTGGGGCCGACGAGCAGCGCCTGCGCCGGCAACTGCACGTCTGACTGCTCCACGCGCGCCGAGCGGCTCGTCACCACGGACCAGGTGAGCGGCTCGAGGTGGCCCGACTCTCCCAGCGCGCGGGCGAGGAAGAGCTGGCTGTGGAAGCCGAGCTCCAGCGTCGCCTCCTGCGAGGCGGGCTTGGGCGACAGGCTCCACAGGTGCACCACGTTCGCGAACGCGCGGCCCTGCTTCTTCAGCGCGTCCAGCAGCGAGCAGTAGTCCTGGAGGTGCTTCGGATCCACCGCGTACGTGCCGTCCGGGCGCTGCTCGAACTTCGCGCCCGGCACCACGCGGTAGACGGAGCCGCCCAGCTTCGGCGCGAGCGCGTCCGCCACGCCGGTGTCGTCCGCGAACACCAGCCAGCCGCCTTCTTCCGCGTCCTGCGCCTTCGCGCGAGGCAGCGGCGAAAGCTTCCACGACGGCGCGTAGAACCAGTCCGCCACGTCCGTGCGCTTCGTCAGCGACGCGGGCGCATCCGTGCGGGCGGCTCCACCCGCCGAGCCCAGCGGCTTCGCTTCAATCCAGTAGCGCTCGCGCTGGAACGGGTAGGTGGGCAGCGGCACGCGGCGGCGCTGCTCGTTCCCCGCGAAGCCCTTCCAGTCCACCGACACGCCGCCCAGCCACAGCCGGCCCAGCGCGCCCAGGAGCACCGCGAGGTCCGGCGTCTGCTCGCGCGGGTGGCGCGTGGTGCTGACGATGACGCGCGCCTCCGCGCCGGGCTGCTGCTTCGCCAGCGTCGCCAGCACCGTGCCCGGGCCCACTTCCAGGAAGGCCGCCTGCGGCCACTTGCGTCCCAGCTCCTGGAGGCCCGCGGAGAAGCGCACCGCCTGACGCAGGTGCGTGGCCCAGTAGCCCGGGTCGGTCGCCTGCCCGGCTTCAATCCACGTGCCCGTCACGTTGGACAGGAAGGGCAGGGTGGGGGCGTTGAGCTTCACCTGCCGCACGCGCTCGGTGAAGGGCGCGAGGATGGGGTCCATCATCGCGGAGTGGAACGCGTGCGACGTGTGCAGCCGCGACACCTCCACGCCCTGCGCCGTAAGCTTCGTCTGGAGCGCGTCCACCGCGTCGGTGGGGCCGGCCACGACGGTGAATCCCGGCGCGTTGACGGCCGCCACGGCGAGCCCGCCGGTGAGCAGCGGCTTCAGCGCGGACTCCTCCATGCGCGCGGACAGCATCGCGCCCGCGGGCAGCCCCTGCATCAGCTTGCCGCGCGCGGCGACCAGCGCCAGCGCGTCCTCCAGCGAGAACACGCCCGCGAGGCACGCGGCCACGTACTCACCGATGCTGTGTCCCAGCATCGCGGAGGGCTTCACTCCCCAGGCCATCCACAGCTTCGCGAGCGCGTACTCGACGACGAAGAGCGCGGGCTGCGTCAACTCCGTGCGCGCCAGCGCCTGCGTCGCGGCCTCCGCCTTGGATGCCTCCGGGAAGAGCACCGTGCGCAGGTCCAGGCCCAGGTGCGGCGTCAGCTTCTCCGCGCACGCGTCCAGGTGCTTCTTGAACGTGGGCTCGGACGCGTACAGGTCGCGCGCCATGCCCACGTACTGCGAGCCCTGGCCGGGGAACAGGAAGGCCACCGGCCGCTCCTGCACGTCGGGCGCCTGCGTCCACAGGCGCGGGCTGCCCTCCACCTCCAGCGCGGCGAGCGCGTCGTCCCGGTCGCGGCAGATGAGCACGCGCCGCTTCGCCATCGCCTGCCGGCCCGTCTGGAGCGTGAAGGCCACGTCCGCCAGCGCCTGCGCGGGGTGCGCCTTCAGGTGCGCGGCGAGGTTGCGCGTGGCCGCGTCCAGCGCCGCGTCGCTCTTGGCGGACAGCACCAGCAGTTGCGCGGGCCGCGAGGCGCCGGACGGGGAAAGCGCGGGGGCCTCCTCCAGCACGACGTGCGCGTTGGTGCCGCCCACGCCGAAGGAGCTGACGCCCGCGCGGCGCGGGTGCTTGGGGTTCGCCTGCCAGTCGGTGAGCTTCGTGTTGACGAAGAAGGGGCCGCCCGCGAAGGGAATCTCCGGGTTCACCTCCGTCACGTGGAGGCTGGGCGGAATCTGGCGGTGCTCCAGCGTCAGCACGGCCTTGATGAGGCTGGAGACGCCGGCCGCGTTGGCCAGGTGCCCGATGTTGCTCTTGAGCGAGCCCACCGGAATCTTCGGAGGGTTCGCCTTGGCGGCGGCGGAGCGGAACTTGAACGCCTTGTTGAGCGCGCGCACCTCGATGGGGTCCCCCATCTTCGTGCCGGTGCCGTGCGCCTCCAGGTATCCGATGCTCTCCGGCGCCACGCCCGCGGCGCCCAGGGCCTCGCTGATGACGGTGGCCTGCCCCTCCACGCTGGGGGCGGTGAAGCCCACCTTCATGGCGCCGTCGTTGTTGATGGCGGAGCCCTTGATGATGGCGTGGATGTGGTCGCCGTCCGCGAGCGCGTCCGCCAGCCGCTTGAGCACCACCACGCCCACGCCGCTGCCGAACACCGTGCCCTCCGCCTTCGCGTCGAACGCGCGGCAGTGGCCGTCCGGCGACACGATGCCGCCGGGCACGTAGGGGTAGCCCTCCGGGTGCTTCACGTGCACGGAGACGCCGCCCGCGAGCGCGACGTCGCACTCTTCATTGAGCAGGCTCTGGCAGGCCGCGTGCGTGGCCACGAGCGACGTGGAGCACGCGCTGGTGATGGAGTAGCTGGGCCCGCGCAGGTTGAGCTTGTACGCGACGCGGGTGGCGAGGAAGTCGCCGCCGTTGCTCACGTCCACCTGCACCTGGTCCATGCCGCTCAGCTGGTCGAAGTTGGGCACCAGGTGGAACACGAGGTACGTGTTCGTGGACGCGCCCGCGAACACGCCGATGGAGCCGTCGAAGCCCTCCGGCGTGTGGCCCGCCTTCTCCAGCGCCTCCCACGCGCACTCCAGGAAGACGCGGTGCTGCGGGTCCATCAGCTCCGCCTCGCGGGGCGTGAAGCCGAAGAAGCCCGCGTCGAACAGCTCCATGCCCTCCAGCGCCGCGCTGGCCTTCACGTGGCGCGGGTCCTTGCGCAGGACGGGGTCCACGCCCCGCTTCTCCAGCTCCGCGTCGGGCACGGGATGGATGGACTCCACGCCTTCGCGCAGGTTGCGCCAGAAGGTGTCCAGGTCGGGGGCGCCGGGGAAGCGCCCGGCCATGCCGACAATGGCGATGGCCTGCGCGTCGATGTTCGTATCAGCGGACATGGGGTGTGCTCGTCAGCGAAAGGGGTGCGGGAGGGGGACTACGGCTCCTCGTCGGAGGCGCCGTCGCCCTGGCGGTTCGCGCGGCGGGCGCGGCGGCGCTCCCCGCGGCTGAGCGCCTCGGTGTCTTCAGGGACGGCGTCCGCGTCCTCGGTGCCGCTGGCGGCCTTGAGCAGCTTCGCCAGCGCGCCCACGGTGGGGCCTTCGTAGAGGGTGACCGCGGGCAGCGCGACGCCAAACTGCTCGCGCACGCGGGCAATCAGCTTCACGCCCACGAGCGAGTTGCCCCCCAGCTCGAAGAAGTTGTCGTGCACGCCCACCTGGTCGATGCCCAGCGTCGTCTCCCAGAGGTGGGCAATCTTCTCCTCCAGCGCGTCGCGCGGCGGCACGTAGGCGTTCTGGAGCGTGGGCCGGGGCGTGGTGCCCAGGGACGAGCCCGCATCCTGCTTCGCCGCCGCGGCCGCCTCCGACTCCGCCGTGGCCGCCGGCTGCGCCCACTTGCGAGAGCGGGCGCGCAGGTTGCTCGTGGACACCGCCACGTGCGACACGGCGCCCAGCTGGAAGAGCTGCTCGAAGGCGTCCTCGCCCTCGGAGAGCGTGATGGCCAGCGCGCCGAACGGGCTCTGCGTGCCCTCGGCGCGGGACTCGAACTTCCACGCGTCCCAGCCCACGCTCATCCACGGCACCGGCGTCGTCTGGGACTGCTTCGTGGCGAAGGCGTCCATGAACGACGTGGCCGCCGCGTACGACGCCAGCCCCAGGCCGCCCAGCACCGCCGCCAGCGACGACGACAGCAGGCAGAAGTCCAGCGAGCGTCCGCGCAGCGCCTCCTCCAGCGCGTACAGCCCGCGCACGCGGCCGTGGAAGGTGTCGCGCACGTCCTCCGGCCGGGTGTCCGGGATGGCCCGGAAGAGGGCCTGGCCCACGTCACCCGCCGCGAACACCACGCCGTGCAGCGCGTTGAAGCGCGACAGGGCCGCGTCCACCGCCGCCTGCACCTGGACCTTGTTGGCCGCGTCCGCGCTGACGACGAGGACCTCCGCGCCCAGCGCCTCCAATTCCAGCACCTGCTGGATGCGGCGGGCCACCGGGTTGTGCTCCGGGTTCGCCGCGAGGTGCGCGTCCCACTGCGCCCGCTCCGGCAGGCCCGTGCGACCGGCGATGACGAGCTTCGCCTTCACCCGCTTCGCCAGGGACTTCGCATGCGCGAAGCCCAGCGTGCCGAACCCGCCGATGAGCAGGTACACGCCGCCGTCGCGCAGCGGAATCTGCGCGGCGCGGGGCGCGTCCGCCGGAATGGACTCGAACGTCTGCACCCAGCGGGCGCCGCCACGGTAGGCGATGACGTTCTCCAGCCGGGACGGCGTCGCGCCCTCGGACAGCAGCGCCTCCACCAGCGCCGTCTCCTGCCAGCTGCCCGAGGGCGGCAGGCGCAGGTCCACGGCCTTGGCGGACAGGTGCCCGTACTCCTGCGGAATCACGCGCACCGGGCCCAGCACCGTGGCCAGCTCCGGGTGGGGCGCCTCTTCCCCCAACGACTGCATGCGGTTCGTCACGGCGACCAGCGACACCGGCCGCGTGCCGGGCTGACGCCCCAGCGCCTGCGCCAGCCCCATCAGCCCCAGGAAGCCCTTGCCGAGCGCGGACTCGAAGCCCGCCTCGCCCTGCGCGTCGCCGACACCCAGGGTGCCCAGGTGCAGGACGTGGTCCGGCGCGCGGCCCTGCGTCGTGAGCGCCTCCAGCAGCGTGCCCTCACCCCCCAGCGCGAGCGTCCAGTGGTGCTCGTCGCGCTTCGCCGTGGCGATGCCCGGCGTGATGCGCACGACGTCCTGACCGGCCTCGCCCAGCTTGAGCGCGAGCCGCGCGCCAATCCCTTCGCCGGAGCCCCCGGCGTTCTCGTCCGGGAGGAACAGCCACCAGGTGGCCCTCTTCTCGCTCCAGGCGCTCTTCGGGGGAGGCAGGGCGCGCTGCCACGACGGTAGGTAGAACCAGCGGGCCACGGGCTGCTTCTGATCCGCGGACACCCACTCGGCGCGCTCGCCGTCCACGGCGGCGGTGTCCTTGCGCGGATCCACCCAGTGGCGCTGCCGCTCGAACGGCGAGGTGGGCAGCGCGATGCGACGGCGGCGCTCCTCGCCCCGGAACGCGTCCCAGTCCGGCTCCACGCCCTCCAGCCACAGCCGGCCCAGCGTGCCCAGGCCGTGGTCCAGGTCGTCGTGCTGCTCCTTCGGGTGGCGCAGCGAGTTGAGCAGCGCGTGCCGCGCGCCCTTGTCGGGGTGCTGCCGCGCCAGGGTGGCCAGCGTGTTGCCCGGGCCGACCTCCAGCAGGATGGCGTCCGACTCCTTCATCAGCTCCGCCACGCCGTCCGCGAAGCGCACCGCGCCGCGCAGGTGCTTCGCCCAGTAGTCCGGGCTGGTGGCCTGCTCGGACGTCACCCAGGTGCCGGTGACGTTGGAGAGGTAGGGCTTCTTCGGCGTCTGCCGGGCCACCTTGCGCACCGCCTCGCGGAAGGCGTCCAGGATGGGGTCCATCATCGCGGAGTGGAACGCGTGCGACGTGTGCAGCCGCGAGCTGTTCAGGCCCTGCAGGGTGAGCGTCTCCACGAACGCGTCCACGAGCGGCGTGGGGCCGGCGACGACGCAGGTGGACGGGCTGTTCACCGCCGCCACGGACAGGCCCGCGGGCAGCATGGGCGTCACGTGCTCTTCCGGCAGCGACACCGCGAGCATGCTCCCCGCGGGCAGCGACTGCATCAGCCGGCCGCGCGCGGCGACCAGCGCCAGCGCGTCGTCCAGGGTGAAGACGCCCGCGAGGCACGCGGCCACGTACTCACCGATGCTGTGACCCAGCATCGCGTGCGGCGTCACACCCCACGACTCCCACAGCTTCGCGAGCGCGTACTCGATGACGAACAGCGCGGGCTGGGTGAGGCCCGTCTGCTTGAGGCGCTCCGAGGCCATCTCGCGCGACTCCGCGGACGGGTAGAGCACCGTGCGCAGGTCCAGGCCCAGGTGCGGCTTGAGCTTCTCCGCGCAGGTGTCCACCTGGGCCTTGAAGACGGGCTCCTGCGCGTACAGGCCCTTGCCCATGTCCACGTACTGCGAGCCCTGTCCGGAGAAGAGGAACATCACCGGACGGCCGCTGTTCTCCGCGCTGCCGCTGAACACGCGGCCCGGGGTGCGCTCCGCGAGCGCCGCCGCCAGGTCCGCCGTCGTGCGCGCCACCACCGCGCGGCGCTTGCCGAAGCGCTTGCGCCCCAGCTGGAGCGTGTACGCCACGTCTGCCAGGTCCGTGTCCGGGTGCTCGCGCAGGTGGGCCGCCAGCCGGTCCGTGGCCACCTCCAGCGAGGCCTCCGTGCGCGCCGACAGCAGCACCACCTGCGCGGGGCGCCGGGGCTTGTCGGTGGCGGGGAGCTCCGGGGCCTCCTCCAGGATGGCGTGCGCGTTGGTGCCGCCCATGCCCAGCGACGTGACGCCCGCGCGGCGCGGCGTGGCGCCCTTCGGGAAGTCGCGCAGCTCCGTGTTCACGTAGAACGGGCTGTTGGGGAAGTCGCACGCCGGGTTGGGCGTCTTGAAGTTGAGGCTGGGGACGATCTTCTTGTGGTGCAGCGACAGCGCCGCCTTGATGAAGCCCACCGCGCCCGCGGCCGAGTCCAGGTGGCCGATGTTGCTCTTCACCGAGCCCAGCGCGCAGAAGTTCTTCTTGTCCGTGCCCTGGCGGAAGGCCTGCGTGAGCGCCGCCACCTCGATGGGGTCGCCCACCTTGGTCGCGGTGCCGTGGGCCTCCACGTAGCCGATGGTGTCCGGCTCCACGTTCGCCACCGCCTGCGCCAGCGCGATGACCTCCGCCTGCCCGGCGACGGCCGGGGCCATGTAGCTGACCTTCTGCGAGCCGTCGTTGTTCACCGCCGAGCCGCGCACGACGGCGTACACGGTGTCGCCGTCCTTGAGCGCATCCGACAGGCGCTTGAGCGCCACCACCGCCGCGCCATGGCCGGCGACGAAGCCTTCGGCCTCCGCGTCGAAGGTGTGGCAGTGGCCGTCCGGCGCCGTGGTGCCACCCTCGTGGTAGAGGTAGCCCGCCTTCTCCGGGAAGTGGATGGACACGCCCCCGGCCAGGGCCATGTCGCACTCGAACGACAGCAGGCTCTGGCAGGCGTAGTGGATGCAGGTGAGCGACGTGGAGGACGAGGACTGCACCGTGACGGCGGGCCCCTTCAGGTCCATCCGGTACGCCACCTCCGTCGTCAGGCTGTCCTTGTCGTTGCCGATGGACGCCTGGAGGCTCTCCACCGACGCGACGTGCGCCAGGTGCGAGTACAGGTTGGAGAGCAGGTACGTGTTCATGCTCATGCCGCCGAACACGCCCACGCGGCCGGGCTGGCGGTCCGGGCTGTAGCCGGAGCTCTCCATCGCCTCCCATGCGCACTCCAGGAAGACGCGGTGCTGGGGGTCCATCAGCGCCGCCTCGCGGGGGTTCATCCCGAAGAAGGCCGCGTCGAACTGGTCCGTGTCGCCCAACGTGCCGCGCGCCTTCACGTAGTTGGGCGCGCGCACCATCGCCGGGTCCGCGCCCTCGGCGATGAGCTCCTCGTCGGTGAAGAAGGTGATGCTCTCCACGCCGCCGGTGAGGTTCTTCCAGAACTCGGCGATGGTCTTCGCGCCGGGCAGGCGTCCGCCCAGGCCGATGACCGCGATGCCTTCCACTTCGGAGAGGGTGTCAGTGCTCATGGAGCCGTCCTTCGAAACCGAGATGCCAGAGAGTCGTTACTTGCCACGGCCGCGCGTCTGCTGACGCCGCGCCTGGGCGGCCCGGCGACGCTCCGCCTCGTCCTTGATCTTCTGCGACGCCGCGCCGGAGTCCTCGCCCTTGTTGGCGAGGTGCTGGGCCAGCGCGCTCACGGTGGTGAACTTGAACATGTCCACCAACGCGAGGTCCGCGCCCAATTCCTCACGCAGCCGGCGGTGCGCCTGCGCGATGAGCAGCGAGTTGCCGCCCAGCTCGAAGAAGTTGTCGTTCAGGCCCACGCGGTCCACCTTCAGCACCGCCTGCCAGATGGCGGCCACGCTGCGCTCCACCGCGCTCTGCGGCTGTGCGTAGGCCGCGGCGGAGGCCAGCCGGGCCCCCTCCGGCGCGGGCAGCGCCTTCGTGTCCACCTTGCCGTTGGGGGACAGGGGCAGCGCGGCCAGCGGCACGTACGCGGACGGCAGCATGTACGGCGGCAGCGCCTCCGCGAGGAAGGCGTTGAGGTCCGTGTGCGTGGGCACGGGCTGCGTGTCTGCCCCAGGCTCGGAGAACACGAGGTACGCGGCCAGCCGCTTGTCTCCGGGCGAGTCCTCGCGCGCCATCAGGAACGCGTCGCGCACGGCGGGGTGGCGGCGCACGGCGGCCTCCACCTCCCCCAGTTCGATGCGGAAGCCGCGGATCTTCACCTGATCATCCGCGCGGGACAGGAACGTCAGCACCCCGTCCGGCAGCCAGCGCGCGCGGTCGCCGGTGCGGTACAGGCGCTCGCCTGCGCGGAACGGATGCGCGATGAAGCGCTCGGAGGTCAGCTCCGGCCGGTTCCAGTAGCCGCGCGCGAGCCCCAGGCCGCCGACGTACAGCTCGCCGGTGGCGCCCACGGGGAGCAGGTTGCGCTCCGCGTCCAGCACGTACACGTCCGTGTTGATGATGGGCCGGCCGATGGGCACCCACGCGTGGCCCTGGAGGTCCTCCACCGCCATGCGGTGGTAGGTCGTGCACACCGTCGTCTCCGTGAGGCCGTAGCCGTTCACCACCGGCGTGGTGGCGAGCAGCTTCTCCACGTCGCTGGCCACCAGCGCCTCGCCGCCGGAGAGCACGAGCCGCAGGGGCGGCAGCTCGTCCAGGCGCGCGTTGAGCCCCGCGATGACCGCGGGCACCGTGCTCACGATGGTGACGGTGTGGCGGGTGATGAGCTGGAAGAGCTTCTCCTGGTCGAGGATCTCATCCTCGGTGGGCAGCACCAGCGCGCCGCCCGTGCACAGCAGCGGCAGGATTTCGCCCACGAAGCTCGCGGAGGCCACCGACGTGAGCGGCAGCATCCGGTCCTTCGCCGTGGGCGCGTACGACTCCACGAACGAGCGCACCAGGTTCGCCAGGCCCCCGTGCTCCAGCATCACGCCCTTGGGCTGACCGGTGGAGCCGGAGGTGTAGACGAGGCACGCCAGGTCCCCGGCCCGCACCGTCGCGGCGGGAGTGGCGGCCTTGGTCGAAAGTGTGCCCTCCAGCGGCTGATCCACGAACAGCGTGCGCGCCGTCGTCCCCGTGGGCAGCGTGCGCTGGAGCCAGGACTGGGTGAGCAGCACCTGCGCCTGCGTGTCGGCCATGATGAAGGCCACGCGCTCGGAGGGGTAGGCGGGGTCGATGGGGACGTAGGCGGCGCCCGCGGCCATCACGGCCAGCACCGACACCAGCGTCTCCACGGACCGCTCCAGGCAGAGGCCCACGATGTCGCCCGGCTTCACGCCCGCGGACTTGAGCCACGCGGCCAGCTGCGCGGAGCGTTCACCCAGCTCGCGGTAGGTGAGCTGCGCGTCCTTGAAGAGGACCGCCACGTGGTCCGGCGTGCGCGCCACCTGCGCCGCGAAGAGCGCGGGCAACATGTCCGCGTCGCCGAGCGCGATGCGAGGGCCGCGCCAGCCTTCGAGCAGCTGCTGCTGTTCCGTGCCCGTGAGCAGCGGCAGCCGCGCGAGCGTGGAGCGGGGCTGGGCCGCGATGCCGGCCAAAAGCGTGCGCAGGTGCCCCGCCATCCGCTCGATGGTGCCGGCCTCGAAGAGGTCGGTGTTGTATTCAAACGACGCGACGAGCTCGCCGTCCGCCTCGCCCATGGTGAGCGTGAGGTCGAACTGCGCGCCGCCGTGCTCCAGCACCAGCGATTCAATGGGCAGGCCCGCCACGGTGGAGCGTGCGCCCGGGATGTCCAGCGCGAAGGGCGTGAGGCCGCGCTCATCCAGCTTGGACGCGCGCTGGTAGACGAACATCACCTGGAACAGCGGCGAGCGGCTCTGGTCGCGCACCGGCTGCAGCCGGTCCACGAGCGCGCTGAAGGGGTAGTCCTGGTGCTCCAGCGCGCCCAGCATCGTCTGGCGCGTCTGTGCCAGGTAGTCCGTGAAGGACAGCATGGGGGACGGGCGCGTGCGCACCACCAGCGGGTTGACGAAGTAGCCGGTGATGCCCGCCAGCTCCGCGCGTCCGCGGCCCGCGCTCACCACGCCGAGCGTGAAGTCCTGCTGCCCGGTGTAGCGGTGCAGCAGGGCCTGGAAGGCCGTCTGGAGCACCATGTTGGGCGTGGCGCCGTGGTCGCGCGCCAGCGACTTCACCGCGGCGGTGATGCCCGCATCCAGCCGCGTGGTGTGCACCCGGCCGTTGAACGTCTGCGCCGGGGGACGCGGGTGGTCCGTGGGCAGGTCCAGCACCGGCAGCGTCCCGGACAGCTGCTCGCGCCAGTACTTCTCCAGCGCCTGGCCGCGCGCCCCGGCGAGCATCTCCGTCTGCCAGCGCGCGTAGTCCGCGTAGGTGCGCGCGGGAGCAGCGAGCGTGGGCCGCTTGCCCAGCCGCAGCGCGGGGTAGAGCGCGTCCAGCTCCTCCGCCATCACCGCCAGCGACCAGAAGTCGGTGACGATGTGGTGCATGGCGATGAGCAGCGCGTGGTCCTCCGCCGCGCGCGACACCAGGCGCACGCGCAGGAGCGGCCCCTTCTCCAGGTCGAACGGGCGGCGGGCCTCGGCGGCCAGGTGCTCCGTCACCTGGGCCTCGCTCCAGCCCTTCGCGTCGGTGGCGACGAAGTCCAGCGGCAGCTCCGCGTGTACGCGCTGCACGGGGCCGGTGGCCGCCATGACGAACGTGGTGCGCAGGGCAGGGTGGCGGGCCACCAGCGCCTCGAAGGCGCCCTTCAGGGCGTTCGCGTCCAGCCCGGCGCGCACGCGCACCGCGACGGGCACGTGGTAGGCCGCGCTCTCCGGCGCCAGCTGGTGCATGAACCACAGGGCCTGCTGGCCGCCGGACAGGGGCGCGTCCCCCGTGGCCGAGGCCGCCGCCACCGGGCCCGACGCCTGCTCCGAGCGGGGCGCCGACAGCAGCGTCACCACGGCCTCCGCCAGCTTCGACAGCGACACGCCCTGGAGCACGTCCGACAGCGGCAGGTCGATGCCCAGCCCCGCGTCCACTGCGCTCTTGAAGTCCACCGCCATCAGCGAGTCCACGCCGTAGGCATGCAGCGGCTTCTGCACGTCCACCTGCGCGGTGGGCAGCCGCAGCACCTGCGCGGCCTGCTCCTGGAGGAACACGGCCACCATCGCGCGGCGCGCGGTGGGCTCCTGCACCACCGCCAGCATCTTCAAAAGCAGGCTGACGTCCGGGCCCACCGGCGCGGCGGGCGCCTCCGTCACGGCCTCGGGTGTCGGGGCCTGTGCCACGGGGGCCACGGGCGCGGCGAGGATGCTCTTGTGCAGCGCCTCCAGCGTGTCCGCGGTGTACTCCGCGCGGGTGGCGAAGCGCTGGATCTTCCCGCTGGACGTCTTCGGGATGGCGCCCGGCCCGAGCAGCACCACGCCCTGGGCCTGCAGGTCATGCCCGGCCGCGACGGCCTGCCGGATGCCCTGGGTCAGCGCCTCCAGGTCCACGCCGTCGCGCTCCACCGCGCGGCGGTCCACCTCCGTCACGACGATGAGGCGCTCCTCGTCGTCCTGCTCGATGGAGAACGCCGCCGTGCAGCCGGGGCGGATGGCGGGGTGGCTGGACTCCACCGTGCGCTCGATGTCCTGCGGGTAGTGGTTGCGCCCGCGGATGATGATGAGGTCCTTCAGGCGCCCGGTGACGAACAGCTCGCCGCCGTCCAGGAAGCCCAGGTCGCCCGTGCGCAGGAACGTCGTCGCATCGTCCGTGCCGGTGAGCGGCTGCTGGAACGTGGCCTGCGTCTGCTCCGGGCGGCCCCAGTAGCCCTGGGCGATGCTCGGCCCCGCGACGCGGATCTCACCCACCTGGCCCGCGGGCAGCGGCCGGCCCGTCTCCGGGTGCGCGATGACCAGCCGCTGGTCCGTGAGGTTGCGGCCGGAGCCCACCAGCGTCTGGGCGCCCTTGTGCGTGGGCTGCGCCGCCACCACGCGGTTGTCCTTCAGCGCGCCCGCGTCCACGGTGCGCTGGATGGGCAGCTCGCGCTTGTCACCGCCGGAGGCGATGAGCGTGCCCTCCGCGAGCCCGTAGCAGGGATAGATGGCCTCCGAGCGGAAGCCCTGCGGACCGAACGCCTCCGCGAAGCGCCGGAGCGTGTCCGGCATGATGGGCTCCGCGCCGTTGAAGGCCAGGTCCCAGTGGCCCAGGTCCAGCTTCGCGCGCTCCTCCGGCGTGGACTTGCGCACGCACAGGTCGAACGCGAAGTTGGGCCCGCCGCTCGTCGTGGCCTTGTAGCGGGAGATGGCCTCCAGCCAGCGCATGGGGCGCTTCAGGAAGTCCACCGGCGAGAAGAGCGTCACCGGGAAGCCGCCGTACAGCGGCTGGAGGATGCCGCCGATGAGGCCCATGTCGTGGTACGGCGGCAGCCAGATGACGCCCTGGCTCTGCGTGGAGTGCCCGAAGCAGGAGTGGATCAGCTTCGAGTTGTGCAGCAGGTTGCCGTGCGTCAGCACCACGCCCTTGGGCGACGACGTGGAGCCGGACGTGTACTGGAGGAACACCCGCGTGTCGGTGGCCACGCCGGGGTCGCGCCAGCCTTCGGCGACCTCCGCGTCCAGCGTGTCGGTGGCAATCCAGTGCAGCTCCCGCAGCTCCGGCGCCTGCTCGAAGAGCATCTCCCCCATGCCGTAGATGAAGTCGGTGGTGAGGGCGACGGTGGCCTGCGCGTCCTGGCTGATGGCCAGCAGGCGCGGCAGCGTGCGCGCCAGACGCATGGGGTCGGGTGGATAGATGGGGACCGCGATGACGCCCGCGTACAGACAGCCGAAGAACCCGGCGATGTAGTCCAGTCCAGGCGGATACAAGAGCAGCGCCCGCTGCCCCTGGGCACCTCGCGCCTGGAGCGCCGCCGCGATGGCGCGGGCCTTCTGGTCCAGCTCCGCGTACGTCAGGTGCGCTTCGTCCGTCTCGCCGTCCAGCAGGAACGTAAAGCCGCGCCGGTCCCCCTGGGTCTGGGCTCGGACGCGCAGCAATTCCACCAGCGTGGAAAACGAAAGGGCGGAGGCCGGGGATGGGCCGGACGACGTGCCGCTGGGCATGGACGCGACTCCTGGGATGCGACGGGGGCTTTCCGTGCACGGGGAGCACGGCGCTGCGGATTCAGGGGCCGGGGGCAGCTCCCGCCCGGCGAAACAGGGGGTCAGAAGGTCGGTCTCAAGCTGCACCGACCGTGAAGGCGATGTGTCGCGCATGTATCGCCTGGCGCGCGTGTGAGCAATCCCCCCCACCCCATGAAGCACCCCCCGGCTTCGCGCACGGGCGGCAGTCGCGTTTCAGGGGCCTGGAGCAGGGTGCTGATTTCATGGTGACGGAATTCGGGGAGCGTCGGGAGGCCGCCAGACTCTTCTGCCGCGAACAGGGGAACATTCACATAACCCCCAAGGTCGGAATGCGGGGACATCCCCTGCACGCGGAACAAATCTCTGATTCACTGGAAACGTGACACATCGGATCGTGTCGCGGGAACACGCTGTGTGTGTGGGTCCACGCCTGCGGACCTGCCTGGCGTCCAGGCTTCTTCCCTCCTCACGGACGAAGCGACTGTGAATTGCCTGTGAGAAATGGATTCCACGCATTCATCTGGAGGTGTCCTCAACGCGGAGGATAGGGGAAGCGTCCGACATGGGCGGGGCCCGCGATATCGGGCGTGGACGCTGCGGCAATTGACCGCACCGGGGACCCGGGTGGAGGGCTGCTATCTGCGAGCCCTCTCTTGCCGTCTGGAGTCGGCCGATGAAGCTTCGCTTGGGTCCGGTGTGTCTCGTCGCGGGTTCGCTGTTCTCCACGGTCGCCTTCGCGCACGCGACGGTGGCGGGGCCGACGCCGCCGTATGCGGGCGCGTCCTTCGATGCGGACTTCACCGTGAGCCACGGATGTGACGGCGCCGACACGTACCGGGTGAAGGTGCGCATCCCGGAGGGCGTCACGGCGGTGCGTCCGGTGGACTCCACGTTTGGCAAGGCGGAGGTGGAGAAGGACGGCACCGGCAACGTGACGGCGGTGACGTGGACGAAGGCCCCGGGGGACGTGAAGCCAGCGGACTCGCACTCCTACCACTTCGGCCTGCGCGCGAAGCTGCCCTCCCGGCCCTTCGCCACGGTGTTCTTCCCCACCGAGCAGACGTGTCGCACGCCCGCGGGGGTGGAGACGACGGTGGCGTGGACGGGCACGTCCGGCGAGCACCAGCACGGCGCGGACGCGGGCACGACGCCTGTGGAGAACCCGGCCCCGTCACTCTACGTGCTGCCCGCGCGGCTTCCGGGCTGGAACCAGTACACGGTGCAGGAGCACGTGCATGACCTCACCGTGTTCAAGGACGCGCTCATCGTCTGGTCCGGCGCGCAGGCCTACAGCTTCAACCCCGTCACGCAGGCGCTCATCGAGAAGGAGCCCGGCATGCAGCCGCTCAAGGAACTCCATCCGGGCACGGTCATCTGGGTGAAGTACTGACGCGGCCGGGGACAGCGACCATGCGCCACCTACTCTTCGTGATGATTGTCGGGGTGACTGCCGCCTGTTCGGACAAGCCCCCCGTTTCACCTCCGCCCACCTCCGACGCGGGCGTGCAGGCCCCCTCTGGCGTGGAGCAGCCCGGGACGTTGGAGCGTCCCCCGGGTGACCGGCTGCCGGAGGACCTGAAGCCGCCCGCTCGCTAGCGGCGATGGGCGCTCACGGCGCGGCGTTCGGATCCGCGAAGCGCGGGTCGGCCAGGAACTCCGCGTCCGTGAGCGACTCCAGGAACGCGAGGACGTCCGCCTTCTCCGCGGGCGTCAGCGTGAAGCCGCGCACGAAGGCGCTCTGCAGGGGGCTGGCCGCGCCGCCGTTCCGGGCCCGCGCGAGGCCTCCGGCCGCGTAGTGATCCAACACGTCGGAGAGCGTCACCAGGCTGCCGTCGTGCATGTAGGGCGCCGTGACGGCCACGTTGCGCAGGGACGGGGCTCGGAAGCGCCCCATGTCGTCCGGCCGGCCCGTCAGCTCGATGAGGCCCGGGTCCGTGGCCGGGTACGCGCCCCGGCCGTCCTCGTTGTAGAGGCCCGTGTTGTGGAACGGGAGGATGGGCTCCGGGGTGGCTTCGTGCGCCGTCGCGTCCTGGAAGTTGAAGCCGGAGTGGCAGTGGTCGCACTCCATGCGCTCGGACAGGAACAGCGCCAGGCCTCGCTTGGCGGCGGGGCTCAGCGCGTCCACCACGCCGCCCTCCAGATAGCGATCATACGGAGACGTGCCGGAGAGCAGGGTCCGCTGGAAGGCCGACAGCGCCTGCGTCAGCGTGGCGAGCGACACCGGCGGGGACGCGGCGGGGAACGCCTCCGCGAAGCGCGCCGACAGCTCCGGATCCGACCGGAGCCGCTCGAGCATCACCTCCTGCTGATCCGCGAACCCCAGCTCCACCGGCTCCTTGCCGAACAGCGGCGTCAGCGCCTGCGCCTCCAACGTGAGGAGCGCGGAGTTGGCCCATGTCAGGCTCGTCGCATACGCCACGTTGGCCAGCCCCTGCCCGTTGCGGCGGTGCGTCTGGCCCGTGCTGCCCACCGAGTGCATGCGCCCATCGGTGAAGGCCCGGGCCTGTTCGTGACAGGAGCCGCACGACTGCGTGCCGTTGAGCGACAGTCGCTTGTCGTAGAAGAGGCTCCGGCCCAGCTGGACCTTCGCCTCCGACATCGGGTTGTCCTCCGGCACGCGCGGTGTGGGGAAGCCCTTCGGCAACTTCCAGTCATACGGGGCGGGTCCGGCGGGGATGGGCGCGGGCTCTCCGCAGCCCACGGTCAGCAGCGTCACCGCCAGACGCTTCCACGGCTGCCATCGTCGTCGTGCCACGGTGGAGTGCTCCTATTCGACCCGGATGAAGGACTGCGCGGTGGGGTTCGCGGCCTGCGCTCCGAACGCGAGCCCCAGGCGCTCGAAGATGGGCGCGCAGTCCACGTCGCCCTGGGACGCCATGCAGCCCACGGCCGTGTTGGGCCCGCTGGCGTTCACGTTCAGGTCGGAGCCGGCGAAGAGCGCGCCCAGGTCCATCACCAACTGGTTCGCCCCGACGGTGAAGCCTTCCAGGTCCACCTCCGGACGGTTGTTGTACGTGCACCCCGCGGTACCGCTCGTCTGGCCCGTGGGGGGCGGCGCGCAGTCGGTGCTGCCCAGGTGCATGACGTGGGTCGGCAGGCCGGAGGTGCGGCCCTCGATGCGGGTGAAGAGGTAGCCGAACTGCCAGCTCCAGAACAGGCCCTGGTCATCCAGCGGCGGGGGCGAAGTGGTCACGTTGCGGTGATTCAACGACTCCGGCACGCCGAGCCGGAAGCGCAGGCCCGCGTAGGTGTCCGCGGGCACCGTGCCCCGGATGGACGTGTTCATCCCCGCCGTGCCCTGGGTGCACATGCCGTCCTTGTTCGCGAAGTCCAGCAGCACCACGCCCTCGTGCTGCCACACGCCGTCGTCCGTCAGGGCGACGGGCACCTCCTGGCCGCCCGACGTCACCAGCCGCACGTCGTGGACGTAGACGCGGAAGTCCATCGGCTCGTAGGTCGTCTGCGTCGTCCCGACGTTCGTGTAGACGCCTCCGCACTCGAAGGGCAGGAGGCCCACGCGCGCGGCGACGGGGATGTCCACCGTCAGGGTGTCAGGAGGCGTGTCCTCACCACAGCCGAGGACACCGACGAGGGCCAGCGGAACGAGGACGCGGGAGCGGAGCACGGAGGTCATGGGGCTTCCTTGAAAGGTGCTCCCGTGTAACGCACGGTCCGAGGGGACATGCCGTGGCATGTTGCCGCACCCGGGCCGGGTTCACGCCACCTCGCGCGCAGCGTCCAGGACCGGAACGCTGACGTCCCGGGCGCGCCGCTTCTGGATGGAGAGGAAGAGCGCCTCGTGCGTGGCGGGCGAGGGCAGCTCCACGTCGCCGCCCGGCTGCCCGAAGGCAGCCACCGCGTCGCGCAGCGCCTCCCGCACGGACAGGGCCAGCATCAGCGGGGGTTCTCCCACGGCCTTGCTGCCGTGGATGGTGCCCGCCTGCTCCGCCCGCTCCAGGAACGCCACGCGCAGGTCGATGGGCGCGTCGCTGAAGGCGGGCACCGCGTAGGTGCTGGCCGAGTGCGTGAGCAGCCGCCCCTTCGCGTCCCACTTCAGCTCCTCGCCGGTGAGCCAGCCCAGGCCCTGCACGAAGGCGCCCTCCACCTGGCCCCGGTCCACGCCGGGGTTGAGCGAGTCGCCCACGTCCTCCAGCAGGTCCGAGCGCACCACGCGCTTCATGCCCGTGTCACCGTCCACCTCCACCTCGCTCACCGCCGCGCCGTAGGCGAAGTAGAGGAAGGGCTTGCCCCGCCCCTTCACCCGGTCGTAGCCGATGCCCGGCGTGCGGTAGTAGCCCGTGACGGACAGGCCCACGCGGTCGCGGTAGGCCTCCTCCACCACGTCCGCGAAGGGCAGCCCCTGGCCGGGCCGAGACGCCGCCGCGATGCACCCGTCCTGGAACACCAGCGCGTCCGGGGACACCGCCTGCCCGTGCCGCTGCACGAGCATCCGCGCCGCCACCGGCGCCAGCCGCTCGCGCAGGATGATGCACGCCTCGCGCACCGCCGCGCCGTTGAGGTCCGAGCCGCTGGAGGCCGCCGTCGCGGACGTGTTGGGCACCTTGTCGGTGGCCGTCTGCGCCACGCGCACGCGGTCCGCGGACAGGCCCAATTCGCGCATGGCCACACCCTGGATTTTCGTGTGCAGCCCCTGGCCCATCTCCGTGCCGCCGTGCGACAGCAGCACGGAGCCGTCGCGGTACACGTGCACCAGCGCGCCCGCCTGGTTGAGGAAGGTGGCGGTGAAGGAGATGCCGAACTTCATCGGTGTGATGGCGAGGCCGCGCTTGATGCGGGGGCTCTTCGCGTTGAAGTCATCCACCTGCGCGCGGCGATTCGCGAAGTCGGACGACTCCATCAGGTCGCTCCACAGCTTCGGCAGCCGGTTGTCCTCCAGCTCCTGGCCGTAGTGCGTGGTGTTGGTGTCGCCGGTGCCGTCGTAGAGGTTGCGCTGGCGCACGGCCTCCGGCGCGAGCCCCAGCACGCGCGCGATGCGGCCCAGGAGGTCCTCCATCACCAGCATGCCCTGCGGCCCGCCGAAGCCCCGGAAGGCGGTGTTGGAGACCAGGTGCGTCTTCGCCACGCGGCCGGTGTAGCGCACCGACGGCACGTAGTAGCTGTTGTCCAGGTGGAAGAGGGCCCGGTCGGTGATGGACTCGGACAGGTCCAGCGACCAGCCGCCGTTGGACACGAGGTCCGCGCGCAGCGCGAGCAGCCGGCCCGTGGCGTCGAAGCCCACCTCCCAGTCCGCGTGGAACGGGTGGCGCTTGCCGGTGACGACCATGTCCACGTCCCGGTCCAGCATCCACTTCACCGCGCGGCCCGTGAGCACCGCGGCCAGCGCCACCAGCGCGGCGGGCGCGTTGCCTTGCGTCTCCTTGCCGCCGAAGCCGCCGCCCATGCGAGGCGCCTTCACCACGACGCGGCTGCGCGGCAGGTGCAGCACGTGCGCGATGACGGCCTGCACCTCCGACGGGTGCTGGGTGGAGGACGTCACGGTGACGTCGCCGTCCTCGCCCGGCTCCGCGAAGGCGGCGTGCGTCTCCAGGTAGAAGTGCTCCTGGCCGCCCATCTCGAACTGGCCGCCCAGCCGGTGGGGGCTGGACGCGAGCGCGCTGTCCACGTCGCCCCGGCGGATGACGTGGGGCTCGGTGTGGTAGCTGCCCTGCGCGCGGGCTTCGTCCAGCGTGAGCACGGCCGGCAGCGGCTCGTAGTCCACGACCACCTGGCGGGCGCCCTCGCGGCAGGCCTCGGGCGTCTCTCCGACGACGAGCGCCACCACCTGGGCGTGGAAGAGGACCTCGTCCTTCGCGAGCAGCGGCTCGTCGTGGCGGATGGGCCCGGTGTCGTTCATGCCCGGGATGTCCTCCGCGAGCAGCACCTTCACCACGCCGGGCACCTTCAGCGCGGGGCTCGCGTCCCGGCGGAGGATGCGTGCGTGCGCGTGCGGGGACATCACCGGCCACACCGTCAGCATGGGGCGGCGCTGAGCGAGGTCGTCCACGTACTGCGCGCTGCCCGTCACGTGGCCCAGCGCGCTCTCGTGGCGCAGCTCCCGCCCCGTGTCCGCCGCGGGCTCTGGAGTGGACGCGGGCGCTCCGGTGACGAAGCGGGGGCGCGCGTCCAGCACGGGGCTGCGCTCGCCGGAGGCGAACTTCTCCAGGAGCGACACCACCAGCCCGCGCCGGTAGTCCGCGCTGCCGCGCAGGTCGGTGATGGGGGAGAACTCGCTCACCAGCGTCGTGCGCACGCGGGCCACGGCTTCGACGTTCCACGGGTGGCCCACGAGCAGGGCCTCGGTGTCGCGCGCGCGCACGGGGGTGGCCGCCACGCCGCCGTAGGCGAGCCTCGCGGTGCGCACGATGCCCAGGGGGTCCGTTTCGATGCAGAAGCCCGCCGCGACGATGCTGATGTCCAGCTCGCGGCGCTTGGACACCTTGAAGCTGTCCGCGTGGCGGGTGAGCCCGCTGTCCTTCGCGGGCGCGTGGGGGATGACGATGAAGCGGACGACCTCGTCCGGCTGGAGCGCCGTCTTGCGGTAGGCGAGGAAGAAGTCACGGAGCGCCACCGTCCGCTCCTCGCGCACGGAGGCGAGGACGAGCCGGGCGTCCAGCGCGAGCAGCACCGGCGCCAGGTCTCCAATGGGCGAGGCCGTGACGAGGTTGCCTGACAGCGTGGCGCGGTGGCGGATCTGCCGGGAGGCGAAGACGTTGAGCATCTTCGCGAGCTCCGGCACCTCCGCGCCCAGCGCGTCCTCCACGTCCACCAGCGACGCGGCGCCGCCCACGTACCAGCCGTCTGCTTCCCGGCGGATGGCGCGCAGGGACTCCACGCCCTCGGTGGAGAGGAGGAAGGGGTAGCGGCGCGACTTCTTGGTGATGTCCACGCCCAGCTCGGTGGCCCCGGCCACGAGCATCGCCTCCGGGTGCAGGGCGCGCAGCGCGAGCAGGTCCTCGAACGTGCCGGGCCGCAGGAACAGCCCGTCCCGCGCCTCGTAGCGCAAGGAGGGAACGGGGGAGGGTGGCCCCTCCAGCGAGACGCCCGGGAGCGCGGGCGCGGCGCCCGTCGCGTCGCGGGTGGCGAGCGCGTCCATCATCGCGTCGCGGATGGGGCGGTAGCCGGTGCAGCGGCAGAGGTTGCCGCAGAGCTGGTCCGCCACGGCCTCCGGCGAGCCCGCATCCTTGCGGCAGTACGCCTCCACCATGGAGACGACGAAGCCCGGGGTGCAGAAGCCGCACTGCGAGCCGTAGTGCTTCACCAGGGCCTGCTGCACGGGGTGGGGCGAATCGCGCTGACCCACGCCCTCCACGGTGACGAGCTCGCGGCCGGCCACCATGGGCAACAGCGCGATGCAGCTGTTGAAGGCGCGCAGGTTCTTCTGGCCCCGGTGGTCCTGGTCCACCATCGCCACGGTGCACGCGCCGCAGTCCCCCTCGGCGCAGCCCTGCTTGGTGCCCGTCAGTCCGCGCGCGCGCAGGTGATCCAGCAGGGTGGTGTTGGGCGACGCGTCGTCGACCCGGACGGTCTGGCCGTTGAGCCGGAACTCGAAAGGGGTGCTCATTCCCCGGAGGATAGCAGGGGCGCGGGCGACGGCTGAGGCCCTGGCTCCGGCGCCAGCCCGTGGTGGAGCTGGAGCAGCCCCGCCGCGATGCTGACCGCCACCTCTTGAGGCGACTTTCCCCCGATGGGCAGCCCCATGGGGCACTGGACACGGCCCACCTGCCGGGCGGGCAGGCCCTTCGCCTCCAGGCGCTGCCGGAAGCGGGCCCACTTCGTGTCGCTGCCGATGAGGCCGATATAGCGGGCCGGCTTCTGGATGGCGAAGTCGATGATGTCCTGGTCCACGTCGTGCCGGTGCGTCATCACCGCCACGTAGGTGCGCACGTCATCCCAGGGGGCGCTCGTGGCGAACTCGTCCCAGGGCTCCTCGTGGCGCACCACGGAGGCCGGCACCTGGGGGGACTGGACCCACTCCGCGCGCTCGTCCACCAGGTGGACGCGGAACGGGGTGCCTTCAAGGATGCGGCACAGGGCCTGGCCCACGTGGCCCGCGCCAAAGAGGTAGAGCTGGGGCCCGTGGTTCACGGGCTCGACGAACACGTCCACGACCCCTCCACAGCACTGGCCCAGCTTCGCACCCAGCGGATAGCGGAACGTACGCGCCTCGCCCCGATCCAGGCACCCACGCGCGTCCTGGAGCACCAACTGCTCCAGATGGCCTCCGCCAATGGTGCCGTGGAAGGTGCCGTCCGCGCGCACCAGCAGCTTCGCGCCGGGAGCCGCGGGCGTGCTGCCCTTGCACTCCGTCACCGTGACGACGGCGAATGGAACGTCCGCCCGTCCCCACTCCGCCAGCTGGTGCACCCAGTTCCACATGAAGGACCGCAGCTTGCCACGGAAGTGTCGCCCCGCCGTCGTCCGGTCGGTGGGGGAGGCTGGGCATGTATCAACCGTTTTGCATTGAATCCCTGTCTTCTCGCCCAGGAGCTGTTCGTCGGATTGCCGCTCCGGCTGCTGACCCGGGACGCCTTCCGCTTCATCCCGGGGGCTCGGCCGGCCGTCTGCCTGGCGGACGAGGAGAGGGGCTTTCGTTGTCGGAGGGGCGAGGGTCACCACCTTTGCGCCAGGACGCACTCCGTTCAACTTCCTCAAGGAGAAGAACCCATGGCTCAAGCCGCCGCCGAAATCGAAACGCTGAACTCCTTCCTTCGCGGTGAGATCTCCGCCGTGGAGACCTACCGCCTCGCGGCGAAGCACATTGAAACCCCCGTGGCGAAGACGGAGGTGGAGGCCTGCCTCCACGACCATGAGGCGCGCGTGGCGTCCCTCAAGGAGCGCATCGAGAAGCTGGGCGGCAGCCCCGCTTCGGGCTCCGGCGTCTGGGGCATCTTCGCCAAGGTCGTCCAGGCGGGCGCGGACCTGCTGGGAGAGAAGCGGGCCATCGACGCGCTGGAAGAGGGCGAGGACCACGGCCTGGCGGACTACAACCGCGACGTGGAGAAGCTCCACGGCGAGGCGCGCACCTTCGTGCGCATGCAGCTGCTGCCGGCGCAGAAGCAGACGCACAGCCGGCTCAGTCGCCTGAAGCACAACCCGAACCTGCACTGAGCGTGTCGGATGCGCGGTGCCGGACACCGCGAGGCGCCCCTCCTGCTCCAGGGAGGGACGCCTTGTGGTGCAGCGCACGTCCCCTCATCCAGGCCTGGAGGTCGGGATGGGGCGTGCGATACTCGGAAGCGGACTTCCGCCGGCGAAGCAAGGGTTTGGAGAAGAGTGCATGGGGCGTGAGGACACGGCGCCAGGACCACACGGGTCTCCCCGCGACAGCGAGGACGTGGGGACGACGTCTCCCCGCACGCCCGAAGTGCGCCCCAGCTCCGGCCTGCCTTCCATCCCTTCCCCCACGCTCGCCGACACCAGCCACGCCGCGGGGGCCCTGGGCACCGGCCTGGAGTGTCTCTTCACCGCGTCCGAGCGCGCCCTCCAGTGGGCGTGGCGCGTGCTGCAGCTCGCCCGGGGCGTGGTGGACGCGGCCCCGCGAGGGGACGCGTTCCTCCGCGAGGCGCGGGCGTGCGTGGTGGACTTCCTCGACCACATCCCTCCGCACGTGCGCCGGAGCGTCGACGAGGTGTTCGTCTTCGGCAACCTCTGGCAGGCCGTGGGCGTCCGGCTGCGCCGCCGCGGCGGCTTCCCCGTGGGGGACGACGAGGCCTGGCGCCACCTGAGCGAGGACGTGGAGCTGCTCCAGCGGGCCGCGCAGGCCCGGCTGGGCACCGCCGCCGCGCTGGAGCAGGGGCTGCTCAAGGACCTGGGCCGCCTGCGTGCGCTGTCCCTGGCTGGAGGCTCCAGCACCACCGAGCTGAGCACGGGCGTGGAGGCCTTCACCCGCTGCATCGCGGAGCTGATGGCCTTCGCCAGCGCGGTGCGCCGCGCCTGGGAGTCCGCCGCCCACGAGCTGGCCGAGTCCGCCGCGTGGCTGCGCGCGGGCGACCCGGCCTTCAGCGCCTGGCTCGCGGAGCACCTGGTCGCGTCCGCGCCCGCGTGGGAGCGCACCCAGGCCACGGCGCGCTGGCTGCGCGAGGTGGGCGCCTTCGCGGGGCAGCCCTGATCCGCCTGCGCGAGGCCTACGGCTCCACGAGGATGCGGTGCCGGTACAGCTCCAGCAGGATGTCCGCGTCCAGGTCCGCCTGCTTGTGGTCGCGCAGGTGCTGGCGCACCGCCTCCACCGGCTTCTGGCCGGTGAACTCCACCAGCAGCGCGTACGCCTCGCCGGGGAGTGCCACCGCGTCGAACTCGCTGTAGGAGCCCAGCGCGACGCTGCCATCCGGCAGCCACTTCACCGTCGCATCCGGGTTGAAGCGCAGCACGCGCGGCAGCTGGGGCGCGGTGGCCTGGGTGTGCAGCTTCTCCAGCACCTTCAACTCGACGGTGCCATCCATGCCCAGCAGCCGCTCCAGGCCGTCCCCGGGCACGGTGCGCACCACGTCGTAGCAGGCGCGGTAGAAGTCGCGCTCCCGGCCCGCGTGCTCCTTCCAGAGCGCCGCGTATACCTTGGGGGGCGGCGCCGTGTCGTCCAGGTCCTCCACGGACAGGGGGCCGGTCGCGACCTCCGCCTTGTCGCGGCCGTCCAGGAGGAACTCCGGCATGAGCTGCAACAGCGCGTGGCGCGACAGCTGGAACTCCGCCAGCGTCAGGTACGTCTTCAGCGACATCCAGAAGCGCCGGCCGTCCGCGCCCGCCACGTACTTGCAGAAGAACGTGGAGCACACCGACTCGCGGTACGCCCAGATGGTGCAGCCGCCGGTGTCCAGCGCGTAGTACGGGCACCGCATCGTCGCGGCCCGGCCGAAGAACTGGTGCGAGTTCTTGTACAGGTGGTTGAACTTCGCCGGCGGCTTCACCCACATGGGGCTCACGCCGATGCGGCTGTCGATCTTCTGCTCGATGCGCCGGCGCCCCTCCGCCATCTCCGGCGAGTCATCCGACAGCAGCGCTCCAATGAGGTAGTTGGGCAGGCGCGGGTAGTACGTGCAGCACTTGGTGTCCGGCCGGAACAGGTGCTCCACCCCGTCCACCGACTCCACGGTGGACTGCGCGGACGTGCGGCTCATGGCGCACTTCGCGCACGTGGCCTTCGTCTCCGTGGGCGCCTCCTGCTGGAAGAAGGACGGGAGCAGGTCCCGGTAGAGCGCGGGCAGGGTCGAGAGGATGGAGGACATGGCGTGGCGAAGTCAGGAGGGCCGGGCGGTCCATTCCAGGTGATAGGTGACGGCTTCCGGCGAGTGGCGGGTGCGGTGCAGGTTGAGGCCGTGCACGCCGATGCGCAACAGCCCTTCTTCCAGCACCCCTTCCGCGAAGCCCTCCATCACCTCCGGCTCGTTGAACCAGAGGTCCGCGGCCGTGGGCCCCAGCACCGTGAGGCGGGTCTCCGTGAAGTTGTTGCCGCTGCGGAAGTTGTGCTGCATCCGCTCCAGCGACCGCACGGGCCCCACCACGCGCGCCAGGGCGAGCACCGCGCCGCCCATCAACGTCTCCGCGTAGCCCTCCATCATCCGCTTGCCCAGCAGGCGCCGGGCCACGTCCAGGGGCCGGTCCGGATGGAGCGTGCGGGCCACGTCATCCAGACACTCCACCCACGTCGCCAGCGGATACGCGGCGAGCAGCGGGGCCTTGAGGTCCAACCCCCGGCCGCGCAGCCGCTCCAGCAACGCGGCCGGCAGGTCCGGCATCAGCGTCTTGCGGTACAGGCTGTCCACCGTGTTGCCGAAGATGACGCGCTCGTCCCGCATGGCCTCGTGTCCCCCTGGGGGCCGAAGTCGCCCAGGCGCGCATTCTTCGCCCAGCGGGCGGAAAGAGGCCAGTCCCCGATGGCCCCCCTGCCGGGAATCAGGCCCCGCCTCCACTGCCGCGACACGCGGTGGAGGCAGGGCCCGGGCGCTTCAGTAGTGCACGGAGAGGGACACGCCGCTGTAGGCGGAGAAGCCCTTCAGGAGGATCCACACCCGGCTCGCCGCCGGCTGCGCGGCCAGGTTGCAGGTCTCGTTGTTGCCGCCCAGGTAGGGCCGGCAGTTGAACGACGACGCGGTGGGCGCGCTGCCGAAGCGCGTGTAGAGGTCCACGTCCCCGGTGCCGCCGGAGAGGGTGACGGTGGACGCCGTGCTCGCGGGCACGTCCAGGCAGTAGTACTGCGCCGAACCCGACGCCCCGGCGAGGCTCGAGACGGTGGTGTTGTTCGGGAGCAGGGTGCACGGCGGGGGCGGCGTCGGGAGGCCCACGCCCACGGCGGTCCACGCGTCCTCCACGGAGGCCTGGATGGCGGCGCTGTAGCCCAGGTTCTGCGCGGCCTGCTTCGTCATCGCCTTCGCCTGCTCCAGCGTGGTGCTGGGGAGGAAGAGGTTGGCGTTGGCGTAATAGAAGATGCGCCCGGCCGCCTGCACGCCGATGCCCGTCACGTTCACCGCGGACTTGCCCCGCGGGTGCGTGCCGCCGGTGGACAGGAGCTTGAACGCGAGGTTCGGGATCCCGGAGGCGTAGTGCACGTCCGTGCCGGGCGTGAGCTGGGTGTAGTAGTCCAGGGACGCGCCGTCGAGCGAGGGGTCGTCCATGTACCGCAGCGCGTCCCCGGGCGTGTTCGGCGTCCAGAACAGGTCACCGATGCGCCAGATGCCCGTCGCGGTGCTCCAGGTGCCCGTCGCCCAGCTTCCGCACGTCGCGGCGAAGATGTCCGACAGGGACTCGTTGAGCGCGCCCGACTGCCCTGAGTAGATGAGGTCGGAGTCGTACTCCGTCACGGCGTGGGAGAACTCGTGCACCACGATGTCCGGATCCGAGCACGGCGGACCCATGGAGGTGCCGTCGCCGTCGCCGCAGACCATCGTGGAGCCGTTCCAGAAGGCGTTCGCGTACTGCGAGCCGTAGTGCACGTCCGCCCGGAGCTGCGCACCCGCGCCGTTGAACGAGTCGCGGGCGAAGTTCTGCTGGAAGCAGTCGTAGAACAGGCCCAGGTTGTCGTACGCCGTGTCGATGCCCGAGTCCCCCGTGGGAAGCTGGCCCTCCACCCGGCACGTGCCGCTGGTCGGGCCCCCCACCGAACACACCTTGCGGTTGCGCGCGTGGCGGATGTCCGACGTCCGCAGCACCTCCGTGCCGTCCGCCGCATGGAGGAAGACATGGTCGCGCACGGGCGTGCCGTCCGCGTCCTCGCCCGACACCACGACTTCGAAGGCCCGCACCAGGGCCGCGTCCGGCGTCGGGCGCACGAACACCTCCCGGGGCGCCTCCGCCGCGCGGCCCCCACGCGTCGCCGCCAGGGCCGCCTGCCGCGCCACCTCCGGTGAGATGCGGGCCGCCTCCGGAACGGGCTCGCCGTCCCGCGCGGTGCCGTTCACCAGGTACACCCGGCCGGCCTCGTCCAGGTGCACCAGCAGCGCCTCGCCCACCACGGGCAGGCCCGCCTTCGTCTGCGCGTAGCGCACGTGGCTGTGGCCCAGCCCGTCCCGGCGGATCCCCACCGGCACCACGTCCCGCGCCTTCAACCGCAAGGCCGGCAGCACGCGCGCGAGCGTGGGCTCCAGCAGCGCATGCGCCTGCCAGGCCGAGGCTCCGGAGATGGGACGACCCGTGGCCCCCAGCTCCCCCTTCAGCAAGGCCGGAACTCCGTCCGCATGGACGTCCAACACCCGGGCGCCGGGCAGCGCGCCAAGTGCCGCCTCCACGTCCCCAAGGCGGTACACCCCGTCGCCCTGGGACGGCGGGGAGGCGGGTGCCTCCGCGTCCGGCCCTCCCGCACCGCAGGCGGACAACGTGAGCGTCAGGCCAGCCAGCAACCAACGGTGACTGCGCGTCATGGACCATCCCTTGTGAAAAACGGCTCTGTGAAGCCTTCCAAGCAAAGCATGGATGACGCACTGCCCGCGCGATGCGGGAAGTACATAGAGTGATGGGGCGGAAACACGCCCACGTCGGCGGCGTTGCACCCACCCCGGCCGGGGGGCAGCCATCCAGACGCGAAGTCCGGGCCTTGTGACGCGGGGCGCAGTGATAAGGACGGCCCCGCTGTTACCTCCCGTCACCCGTTCGCAAGGTCCTCCATGCTCACGCTGCGCGGGGCTCCGGCCCTCTCCGAATTCAGGCTCGCCAAGCTGCTCGTCCGCTGTCGGGAACGGGTGCCCACGGTGGCCACCCTCTATTCGGAGTACGTCCACTTCGCGGACACGTCGGCGCCGCTGACGGACGCGGAAGGGGAGCGGCTCTCGCGCCTGCTGGAGTACGGCCCCCACGCGGCGAAGCGCGAGCGCATGGGCACGCTGCTGCTCGTCGTGCCGCGTCCGGGCACGGTGTCCCCCTGGTCGTCGAAGGCGACGGACATCGCGCACCACTGCGGCCTGGAGAAGGTGCGCCGCATGGAGCGCGGCATCGCGTTCTTCCTCACCGGCCCCGGTGGCCGCGCGCTGGAGGCGGACGAGGCCGCGGGCGTGGAGGCGGTGCTGCACGACCGGATGACGCAGGCGGTGCTGCCCCGGCTGGATGACGCGGCGGTGCTCTTCACCACGCACGCGCCCCGGCCGCTCACGCGCGTGGACGTGCTGGGCGGAGGCCGCGCCGCGCTGGTGAAGGCCAACGGCGAGCTGGGCCTGGCGCTGGCGGAGGATGAGATCGACTACCTGGTCGCGCGCTTCACGGAGCTTCAGCGCAACCCCACCGACGTTGAACTCATGATGTTCGCGCAGGCCAACAGCGAGCACTGCCGGCATAAAATCTTCAACGCGTCGTGGACGCTGGATGGAAAGCCCCAGGAGCGCTCGCTCTTCCAGGCCATCAAGAACACCTTCGCCGTGAGCCCCGGCGGCGTGCTGTCCGCGTACAAGGACAACTCCGCCGTCATCGAGGGCTTCGAGGTGGAGCGCTTCTTCCCGCAGGGGACGGCGCGCGAGTGGGGCGCCGTGCGCGAGCCCGCGCACATCATGATGAAGGTGGAGACGCACAACCATCCCACCGCCATCTCCCCATACCCGGGCGCGGCCACGGGCGCGGGCGGCGAGATTCGCGACGAGGGCGCCACCGGGCGCGGCGCGAAGCCCAAGGCGGGGCTCACGGGCTTCTCCGTCAGCCACCTGCGCATCCCCGGCTGCGAGCAGCCGTGGGAGGTGCCGTACGGCAAGCCGGACCGCATCGTGTCCGCGCTGGACATCATGCTGGACGGACCGCTGGGCGGCGCGGCGTTCAACAACGAGTTCGGCCGGCCCAACCTGTGCGGCTACTTCCGCAGCTTCGAGCAGCAGGTGCCCACGCCGGACGGCGTGGAGGTGCGCGGCTACCACAAGCCCATCATGCTGGCGGGCGGCCTGGGCAACATCCGCGCGGGCCACGTGAAGAAGGCCCCGCTGCGCGCGGGCGACAAGCTCATCGTGCTGGGCGGCCCGGCGATGCTCATCGGTCTGGGCGGCGGCGCGGCGTCCTCCATGGCGCAGGGCACGAGCGCGGCGGACCTCGACTTCGCCTCCGTGCAGCGTGACAACGCGGAGATGGAGCGCCGGTGTCAGGAGGTCATCGACCAGTGCTGGATGCTGGGCGACGCGAACCCCGTGCGCTCCATCCACGACGTGGGCGCGGGCGGCCTGTCCAACGCGCTGCCGGAGCTGGCGCACGACAACGGCCTGGGCGGCCGGCTGGAGCTGCGGCTCGTGCCCAACGATGAGCCGGGCATGTCTCCGGTGGAGATCTGGTGCAATGAGGCGCAGGAGCGCTACGTGCTGGGCGTGGCGCCGGAGGATCTGCCGCGCTTCGCCGCCCTGTGCGAGCGCGAGCGCGCGCCCTTCGCCGTGCTGGGCGAGGCCACGCAGGAAGAGGTGCTCACGCTCAGCGACCGCGAGCTGGGGGACACGCCCATCGCGCTGCCCATGGACGTGCTCTTCGGCAAGGCGCCGCGCATGCACCGCGAGCACGTGTCGCGCCCGCTGAAGCACGCGCCGCTCGCCCTCCCCGGGGACCTCAAGGCCCTGGCGCATGCCGTGCTCGCGCACCCGACGGTGGCGGACAAGTCGTTCCTCATCACCATTGGCGACCGCACCGTGGGCGGCCTCACCGCGCGCGACCAGATGGTGGGCCCGTGGCAGGTGCCGGTGGCCGACTGCGCGGTGACGCTGTCGTCCATCCTCTCCACCACCGGTGAGGCCATGGCCCTGGGCGAGCGCACGCCGGTGGCGCTCATCGACGCGGCGGCCTCCGCGCGGATGGCGGTGGGCGAGGCGCTCACCAACCTGGCGGCGGCGCGCATCGACAAGCTGTCGGACGTGAAGCTGTCCGCCAACTGGATGGCGGCGGCGGGCAGCCCCGGCGAGGACGCGAACCTCTACGCCGCGGTGCACGCGGTGGGCATGGAGCTGTGCCCCGCGCTGGGCATCGCCATCCCGGTGGGCAAGGACTCCATGTCCATGCGCACGCAGTGGCAGGACGACGGCGCGAAGAAGGCGGTGACGTCGCCGCTGTCGCTCATCATCACCGCGTTCGCGCCGGTGCTGGACGCGCGCCGAGCGCTGACGCCGCAGCCGGTGGACGTGGCGGGCGACACGCGGCTCGTGCTGGTGGACGTGGCCGCGGGCCGGCAGCGCCTGGGCGCCTCCGTGCTGGCGCAGTGCCACCAGCAGGTGGGCCCCGAGTGCCCGGACGTGGACGACCCGGCGCGCCTGAAGGGCTTCTTCACCGGCGTGCAGGACCTCCAGGCGGCGGGCGTGCTGCTCGCCTACCACGACCGCTCCGACGGCGGGCTCTGGGCCACGCTCGCGGAGATGGCCTTCGCGGGCCACTGCGGCGTGGACGTGGACCTGACGCCCCTGGGCGGTGACGCCGTGGCGGCCCTCTTCAACGAGGAGCTGGGCGCGGTGGTGCAGGTGCGCGCGGCCGACGTGGCCCGGGTGCGGGAGGTCTTCGCGCGGCACGGCCTGGGCGCGCACGTCCACGAACTGGGCCGGCCGACGGTGGCGCAGACGGTGCGCGTGCGGCACGGCAAGAAGAAGCTGCTCGCCGAGGACACCGTGGCGCTCAAGCGCACCTGGTCGCGCGTCAGCTACGAGATGCAGAAGCTGCGCGACAACCCCACCTGCGCGGAGCAGGAGTACGCGGCGAAGTGCGACGCGGGGGATCCGGGCCTGTCGCCGGTGCTCACGTTCGACCTCACGGTGGACGTGGCGGCGCCCTTCATCGGGAAGGGGGCGCGGCCCCGCGTGGCGGTGCTGCGCGAGCAGGGCGTCAACAGCCAGCAGGAGATGGCGGCGGCGTTCACCCGCGCGGGCTTCACCGCGGTGGACGTGCACATGAGCGACCTGTTGGCGGGCCGCGTGTCGCTGAAAGACTTCCACGGCGTGCTGGCGTGCGGCGGCTTCAGCTACGGCGACGTGCTGGGCGCGGGCGGCGGCTGGGCGAAGTCCATCCTCTTCAACCCGCGCACGCGCGACGCGTTCTCTGAATTCTTCGCGCGGCCGGACAGCTTCGGCCTGGGTGCGTGCAACGGCTGCCAGATGTTCGCGCAGCTGCGCGACCTCATCCCCGGCGCGGACGCGTGGCCGCGCTTCGTGCGCAACGCATCCGAGCAGTTCGAGGCGCGCCTGGGCACGGTGGAGATCTCCCCGTCGCCCTCGCTGTTCTACCGGGGCATGGAGGGCAGCCGGATGCTCATCGTCGTGTCGCACGGCGAGGGGCGCGCGGAGTTCTCCAGCGCCGAAGAGGCCGCGCGCGTGAACGGGCTGGGCCTCGTTACGACGCGCTGGGTGGACAACCGCGGGCAGGTGGCGACGAAGTACCCGGCCAACCCCAACGGCTCGCCGCATGGCATCGCGGGGCTCACCACGAAGGATGGGCGCTTCACCATCACCATGCCGCACCCGGAGCGCGTGCACCGCACCGTGCAGCACTCCTGGGCCCCGACGGCCTGGGGTGAGGACGGCCCGTGGATGCGCATGTTCCGCAACGCCCGCGCCGCGTTGGGGTAGGCGGACGCCGGGGCCTTCCCGCTACGGGAGGAAGGCCCCCTTCACCGCGTCCAGCAGTGGGTTGGCGCCGGTGGCGGGGTCGACGCAGCCCTGGTTCAGGGTCCAGATGATGGTTCCGCCGTAGCCCTCCTGCTTCACGAAGGCTCCCTTGGCGGCGATGGCCTGGGGGCTGTCGTAGGAGATCCACGTCACCGTGCCGTCCTCCACGAGCTTGTCCGGAGCGAACGTCACGTAGCTGGCCTGGGCCTTCTCGTCCCAGTGGTACGTGCCCTGCTTCGAATAGCGGAGGATCTTCTTGTAGGTGAACGAGTTGTCCCCGCCCACGTAGTCGGACCAGTGGGTGAAGGGCTGGTAGGGGCCGGTGATGTGGCGCCACGCGAGGCCGTAGAAGGGGATGCCGAGGCCCAGCTTCGCCTTGGGGATGCCCGCCTTCACCCACAGCTCCAGGCTGGAGGCGATGGACGTGGGGTGCAGCCCCTGTTCGCCCTTCAGCGCGGACGTGTGCCAGGACTTCCAGCCGTCCCACGGACCAATCATCTCGTAGGACATGAGGTTCAACTGGTCGAGGTGCGTCGCCAGCTCCGCGAACCAGGGGTCGGCGTCGGTGGGGAAGTTGGTGTTGATCCAATGGAGCGGGAAGGTGAGGAGCATCTTCGGCCGCGCCTCGCGCAGGGCCTTCACCAGGGCCAGCAGCTTCGGCCGGTCGTCCTTCTCCACGGGCTCCCAGTCCAGGTCGAGCCCGTCGTAGCCGAAGTCATCCATCGCCTTCAGCAGCGAGCGGACGAACTTCGCGCGGTTCGCGTCGGACGCCGCGCCCACCCAGCCGTCGTGCTCACCGGAGCCGCCCACCATGATGAGCGCCTTGCGGCCCGCGGCGTGCGCGCGCTTCGACAGCGTGCGGGCGATCTCCGGCCCCCGGTCGTTGTCGAACTTCGTGCTCAGCGTGCCGTCCGCTTTCGGCGTGACGCGGCCCACGAGGATGTGCGTGAGCGCGCTGAAGTCCACCTTCTCCGGTGGATAGTCGTCCGCGTTCCAGCCCGTGTAGTAGCCCGACACCCACCTGCCGCCCTGGCCCGGGGGACCCCTCACGGCCTGGGCCGCGCCCACCACCACGCTGGCCACGGCCATCTGGCTCGGGTCGGCCTTGCTCCGGGCCATCACCCGGTACGTGCCCGGCTTGCGGGGCGCGGTGTAGACGCCGGTGGCGCTGAGGGTGCCGCGCTCGTTTCCGGGCTCCACGCTCCACGTCACTTCCGTATCCGTGCTGTTCGTCACGGTGGCGCGGAAGGCGTGCGTGGCGCCCGGAGCCAGGAAGACCGCGGGCGTCTCCAGTGTGACGCTCACCGTCCTGGGGCCCTGCTCGATGCTGATGTCGTCGAAGAAGAGGGGCGGCAGCGTCCTGCCGCTGTCCTCCTGGAGCCACAGGCCGGTGATGCGCGTGCGGCCTTCGGGCAGCAGCTTCGCCAGCGACACGCGGCACGTCGTCCACCTGCCGGCCGGGATGGCGCCGCCCTCGCAGGTCGGGCCCAGGGGCACGCCCACGGGCTGCTCGGGGCCGATGACGACGCGCGCGCGCACCGCCGCGTTCGCGCCGTCCTTCCCGCCGTTCACCTTGAGGACCAGCGTGTCCTCCGGTGACACGTCGAAGCCCGGGTGGCCGAAGTACAGCGCCTCCCACGGCCCCATCGTCACGGAGATCGCGCGGCTGCCCGAGGCCCCTGGCGCGGTGGCGCTCATCGCGTGCGCGCCAGCCCACGTCAGGTCCTCCCAGGGCGACGCCAGCCGGTCCTGGTAGAGCCACGTCACCTGAGGGGGCGTGGGCGGTGCGGCTTTCGAGGGCGGGGCCCCCTGGGAAACACCGCCCATCAACAGCGCGGTGAGCAGCACCCGGAGTCCGGCCGGAGGTCGTCGCATGGCCTCCCATCCTCGCAGAGGAAGCGGAGGCGCGTCCTGCCTCGGGAGACTGGGCAGGTCGTCAGAAGTTCGTCGACAACGCCTGTGACCCGAAGTTCGCGCGCAAGGACGCGCTTTGCGCAGCGCAAGGTCAGGGCGCGACGGAGTGCTGGATCGGACGCCCATGTTGCGGTCCGCACGTAGAGGCGCCCGCCGCGCGCACTTCGCGCCCAACCTGTCCGACTGTCGGACAGGTTCGTGCCACATGGGGCCGCAGGCTGCGCCGGCCCGGCGGGAAATGACGAGGACGGGTGGCCCTCGCGTCCATGTCAGACCCCTGTGGCTTGGTGGGAGAGGCTGGGGCGACGAGGGCGGTGGCGATGGAGCGGGTCGGGCTGGTGGCGTACGTGGAGGAGCAACTCGAGCGTGAGATTTCGCTGGGGAGGCTGCCGGAGAGCGGGCAGCTGGGCTCGGAGCAGAAGCTGGCACGTCGCTACGGGGTGTGCCGGGGCACCGTGCGCGAGGCGCTGCGACGGCTGGCGGCGCGGGGGCTGGTGGTGCAGCACCCCGGACGCATGGCGCGTGTGGTGGCGTTGAACGAACCGCTGACGCTGGAGAACCTGGGCCTGGCGCTTCACGAGGAGCTCTCCCCGGAAGGCCGTTGGCTGCTTGAGGGCTACTTCTGCCTCAAGCGGCAGGTGCTGGTGGACCTGCTGGCCGACTGCTGTGAGCGCGCTTCCCAGGCGGCTTTGGGCAAGCTGGAAGAAGCCTGCTTCAGGCTGTGGGACGCGGCGCGCTGGGAGTCGGGGGCCCGGTGCGCACAGTTGGAATTCGACTTGCTGCGGTTGGCAGGCCAGGCGGCGGCCCGTCCCGGTCACCTGCTCCTCATTCAATCGCTGCAGCGGGCCTTGCACGGTGGCGCGGCGAGGCTCCTGTCCTTCATGGGCGGTGAGCCGCTGCGCCAGTGGGCCGGCTGTGCGATGGAGGCCCTGCGGGTACGCGACACGCGGGCGCTCCAACTCCAGGTGCTGGCGCTGCTGAGGACCTGCGATGAGCGCGTGCTCGACAACTTCGCCCCAGAAGCCCATCGCGCCCAGGAGTGCCCCCTCGGCGACCCCGCGTCAGCCCCCCAGCAGGAAGAGGCGCTGGCGGCACGGCCCTGTGTCGAGGTGCCCGGGGCTGCAC